>CALICR010000121.1 GCA_938049125.1 uncultured Clostridia bacterium | reverse complement strand
TGCCACAGCGGCCGCAGCGATCACATAGCCCGGCAGCAGGCCGCCGAGCCAGAGCACAACGACGGAGAGGGCCGCAAGCAGGCCCCCGAAGGCGGCCCGCCGGGCCGCGCCGCGCCGGTCAGCAGCCATGGCCGCCGCCCATGCAGTTGCACAGGCACTGGGCGCAGAGCATGGAGGTGCAGAGGTCGTCGCAGTCGCTGCTGCCGTAGTTGGCCTGGCGGTACATATTGCCGCCCTGCATATTGCGGAGTGCCTGCTGGTACTCCGGGTTGCCCGGCTCCAGCCGCGCCGCGGACTGGAAATTCCGCATGGCGTCGTCGAGCCAGCCGCGCCGGTAGGCCACCATGCCGGTCAGGTAATACCACTCGGCGTCCGGGACCTGGATGCCGCGGAGCATGGAGTCCGCCGACTCCAGGTCGCCGCGGTTGATGGCCTGGCGCACCTGGGCATAGGTCTGGCTGCCCGAGGCCGAATAGTAGCTGGCGTTCTGATAGCCCGTGCTCCGGGTCTGGTAGCCGGAGCCGCCGCGGGCCTGGTAGCCGCCGCCCCCGGCACGCTCCCGGGTGATGGCGTCGTAGGCCTCGTTGATGTCCTTCATCTTCTCCTGAGCCAGGTCGGCCAGAGGGTTGTCCGCGTAGTTGTCCGGGTGGTACTTCCGCGCCAGATCCCGGTAGACCCGCTTGATCTCCTCGTCCGAGGCCGAGCGGGAGACGCCGAGGACCTCATAAGGGTCTTTCATGTGTCGTCACCTGTTTCTTTCTATGGTCAAATCTGCCCTCCGAGACGGCACGGAGCACCGCCGGGAGACCGTAGTAGATGATATTTTCCGGCACCGCGCCCTTCGCGCCCCGGGGCAGCAGCTCGAAGGCCGCGCCGCAGAGGTCGATGGAGCAGTCCATCAGCTTCAGGAGGTAGGCCTTGTCCTCGGCCCGGAGCGCGCCGTTCCCGATCTGAAAACGACAGCGGAGCGGATTGTAGGCCCCGCTGCGGCAATCCTTCGGGAGGTCGTCCAGCGCGTCGATGAGGTAGATATAGCGCCCCACCTGATAGAGCAGCTGCTCCGCGGGACGCCGCCGCGCCGGCTCCGTCCAGAAGGCGGCGCAGCCGCGCAGGATGGAGGCAAAGGCGTCCGCCGTCTCATCGAGGCTCGGGGAGCTTGCCGCCTCCAGCCGGGCGAGCCGATCCAGCTGCGTCCGGATCAGGGCGTCCAGCTCCGGCTGCCGTGCCGCCGCCTGGCGGTAGGCCCGGCGGAAGAGCAGCATGGCCGCGCCCGCCGCCGTGCGCCGGAGGAAGCCGCCGTCACGGCGCTCGTCCCGGAGCTTCCACCACATGAGCAGCACCGTGAGGTCCGCGGCGTATTCCATGGCCGGGTCCGCGGGCCGGCAGGCCTTGCAGCGGACCACCGCCGCGGGGCACCAGCACTTCTTCGCCGGGGCCGCCGGGCCGTCCATGGTCAGCAGACCGTAGAGGAACGTCATATCATAGCTGAGGAGGAACCGCGCCGCGAAGCCGTAGCGCTTCCCGAGGCAGCGGCAGAGGCCGCAGTAGTCCTCGCGCCAGACGCGCAGGTCCCGGACCTTCAGCTCGTCCGGCAGGGGTCTCACATAGCCGAACATCAGCCGTCCTCAACGCAGCGGACGATGCGGAACTGGGTCCTGCGCCGGAGGCTGCGGTTGCGCAGCAGCACCGGCACGATGCCAAGCAAAAAACCGATCCCGCCGCCGAGGCCCGGCGCCCAGCTAAGGGCCGCAAAGCCGAACCAGCCGAGGAAGAACAGCAGCAGCGGCACGAGGTAGACCAGCGCCGCCGAGAGGAGCACGGAGCCGGTCTCCGTCTCCACCACGACCCGGTCGCCGGGCCTGGCCCCGGCATCGTTTTTGGCCCGGACGAGGAGCGTCTCCTTCGCCGCGCCGCAGCCGCCGCAGGAACCGCAGTCCCCGCTGCATGCGCTCTGCCGCGTCAGGAACACCTCCGCATAGCCCGGCTCCAGGAGCCTTGTCACCTTTACGATCTGCTGCACGCCGCCCGGTCCTTTCCAGAAAGCTTAATCTAAGCCGTCGTTGTTTTCTGCCGTGGAGTTCAGATAGTCCTCCTCGGTCATCAGCGTGACCATCACGCTGTAGCTGCCGAGGACACCGCTCTGCTCGCTGCCCGGCAGGGCCACGGTCACGTTGTCCACCGTGTAAGTACCGGCCACACCGCTGAGGCCCGAGAGGTCCGCCACGACGCGGACACCGCCGGCGTTCAGCTCCTTGATCTCGCTGCTGGGGCCGCGGACCGTAATCTGGAGCGACTGGGTCACCGCCTTGGCCACATAGCCCGTCGGGACGCCGGTGAACTCAAAGTTGCTGACCCGTAGCGTCGTGGACGTCAGACCCCGGAAGGCGATGGTCACGGTGGCCTCGGCCTCACCCGTCTCGTTCTTCACGCCGTCGGGCAGGACGATGGGGTAGGTCTTCGTGGTGTCCGCCACGATGCCGGAGAGGTTCTCGGTGCCCAGTGCGATCTGGTTCAGGCCGTCCAGGAGCTTCTCGTCGCCGGAGACGGTGATGGTCTTGGGATTGGACTCCCAGCTCACGTTCTCCTCCGTCGCGCCGCCTCCGGGCGTGAAGTTCAGCACCAGCGGGACCTCCTTGTATTTCACGACGCTGACGGTCACCTTGATGGTATCGACTTCCTTTTCGATGCCCGTGTCGTCCACAGGGTTGCCCTCGCCGTCCACCAGCGTGAAGTCCATGTTGCGCACGAAGCCGCTGGTGAGGTTCTGGTCGTTCACGATGACCAGGGCCGCAGAGACGGCATCCATCTGGTCCGCCGTGCCCGTGATGGTGATGGCGTCAAAGGCCGCGGTGCTGGAGCCGATCATGTAGCCCTCGGCGGCGGAGCCCTGGAAGGCCACCTTCACCGGGATCTCCCGGCTCTCCAGCTCCTCGACGGTGACATCGATGGTGCCGGGCATCCGGCGGTCTACGTTGATGCCGGAGATGCCGCTGGGGTAGCTGATGTTATAGTTCCGGCTGTAGGTCCCGGCGGTGGTGATCTTGGAGACGTCCACGGTCAGGGAGATGTTGTCCCGGTTCAGCTCCTGAATCAGGGTCCGGCGGCCCGTCAGCTGGAGCGTCACCGTGGCATCCAGGCCCTCCGTCACCGTGAGATTCTGCTCCTGGAGTGTATCGAGGCCCGTGAAGGTGACGGGAATATTGTAGATGGTCGCGCTTTTCTCCGTGCTGACCACCGTCACAACGTAGGCCCAGAGGGCAACTGCCGCGACCAGGGAGATCAGCAGGCAGATCAGCCTACTTCTTTTCTGGCTTTGTTTCTTCATCTGCTTGTTCCTCCCCCGCGTGCTTCTTCGAGAGGAGCCAGCGGCGGGCCTTCTCGAACAGGCCCTCCTCTTCTCCGTCGTCCATCATGGATTGCAGCTCCGACAACAGCAGCTTTTTCAGCATATCCGGGCCCAGGCCCTGCTTGAGCATGCCGCCCACGGCCACGGAGATGGTGCCCGTCTCCTCGGAGACGATGACGACGACGGCATCACTGGCTTCGCTCATGCCGATGCCGGCACGGTGCCGCGTACCGAGATCGCTGCTGATGCTGGTGTTCTCCGTCAGCGGGAGGACGCAGCCCGCGGCGGCGATCCGGTCCCGGCGGATAATGACGGCGCCGTCATGGAGCGATGCTTTGGTGAAAAACAGGTTCCGCAGCAGCTCCGTGGAGACCTCGGCGTCGATGATGGTGCCGGACTTGAAATAGTCGTCCAGGGCGATCTCCCGCTCAAAGACAATGAGAACGCCGGTGCGCTCCCGGGCCATGATCTCGCAGGCCGTCACCGTCCGGGCGATGGACTGCTCTGTGGCGCTGACCGCGCCCTTCTGGTTGGAAAGCACAGACATGGACTTCGAGCCGATGCGCTCGAGGAAGCGCCGCAGCTCCGGCTGGAACACGATGACCAGCGCGATGGCACCGATCTCCAGGATCTTCGTCAATATAAAGTTGAGGGCCCGCATCTTGACCACGTCGGTCAGCCAGGTGCAGAGCAGCAGCAGCACGATAGCCGATGCGATGCGCACGGCGCTGGAGGACTTGATCCGCAGCAGCAGCGCATAGAACACCAGCGCCACGATGAGGATGTCCAGGATATCGTTGAACCCGATGGAGGATATCATGGACCGGAGCCCATTGAATGCACTTGCAATCGTCGTCACAATCGTCTCACCCGCTTCTTTCAGGCTGGCGCACCGGGCGGCGGGGGCCAGGCCTCCCCCACCCGATAAACGCTATTTTGTTTATTATAACTGATTGCGGCTCCGATTACAAGGGCACAGGCCGGGTTTTCTTCCCGATTTCCTGCCGCCCCGGCGGGTCAGCTCCGTCCGGTTTGCTCCCCGGCCAGTGTCCGGAGCGCCCGGACCAGGGCCTCGGCGTCCCCGGTGCGGCTGAACCGGGAGAAGCTGACGCGGACCGTCCCCGTCTCCAGGGTCCCGGCGGTGCGGTGGGCCAGCGGTGCGCACTGGAGGCCCGCCCGCACGGCGATGCCCCGCTCCGCCAGCTTCGCCGCGACGGTCTCGCAGTCCATGCCCTCGAGCTGGAGCGAGAGCACGCCGCTCTGCGGCGCCCCGGCAAAGCACCGGACCCCGGGCAGGCCCCGCAGCCGCTCTGCCAGCAGGCGCGTGAGCCGCCGCTCCTGCGCCCCGGCCAGCCCATGCCGCTCCAGATAGCCGAGGGCCGCCGAGAGGCCCGCGATGCCGGGCACATTCTGGGTCCCCGGCTCCAGCCGGTCCGGCAGGAAGTCCGGCATGGCCGCCTCCCGGGAGAGACTTCCGGTGCCGCCCTCCAGCAGCGTCCGCTCCGGCACCCGGCCGCAGAGCAGGACCCCGGTACCCTGGGGACCCATAAGGCCCTTGTGGCCCGGCATGGCGACATAGGCCGCACCCAGCCGCCGCAGCGACAGGGGCAGCACACCGGCAGACTGGGCCGCGTCCACGATGAGCGGCACGCCCCGGTCGCGGCAGAGGTCCGCGATGTCCTCCAACGGCAGCACGTAGCCGAAGACATTGGACACATGGGTGCAGACGACAGCCGTCGTCTCCGGCCCGACGGCGTCCCGGAAGGCGCGCAGCGTCTCCTCCGGGTCGAAGAGCGCCGTTCCCGCCGGAACGGTCTCCGCGCCCAGCGCCGCCAGTGGGCGCACTACGGCATTGTGCTCAAAGCCGGAGATCACCACCCGGTCCCCGGGCCGGACCAGGTCCTTGATGGCCAGGTTCAGCCCGTGGGTAGCGCTGGAGGTGAAAACCACCTGCTCCGGCTCTGCGTCAAATAATGCCGCGCAGCGCTCGCGGCAGCGGTAGACGGTCTCCGCCGCCGCCATGGCCGCCCCGTAGCCGCCGCGGCCCGGGCTGGCGCAGCGCCGCAGGGCGTCCAGCATGGCGGCGGCCACCTCCGGCGGCTTCTGAAAACTCGTGGCGGCACTGTCAAGATAGATCACGCCAGGACCTCCTCCACCCCGCCGTCCGGCAGGAGCCGGAACAGCTTCCGGTAGGCCGCGCCCCGCCGCCGCAGCGTCTCCAGCGCAGGCCAGAGGGACGCCTCCGGCACCGCCAGTGCATAGCCGCAGCCGTGGACCGCGGCGGCCTTGGGCGTCCGGCGCAGCTGCACGGCAATGCGGCGGCCGCGCAGCAGCTTCAGCCCGGTCTGGGCCCGGGTCAGCGACGCAAAGGTCAAAAGATACTCGGTCATTTGGATCTCCTCCCCGCATCATGCTATGCGCCCCTGACCGGTTTCGACCCTGTTTTCCGCACCGCACGCCGGGAAAGAAGCTTTGCGCGCGTAGTTCTTCGATAAAGGCCGAGTGGCTCGGGGATTGAAAACGCGCGCTCCCGCCCTCCCAAAACGGGAGCGGAAGCGCGCGTTCTGCTTTTTTACCGCGTCAGTCGGGCTTTTCGGTGGACCGGTCCTGCATAAAATCGTTCACGAGCCGGAGCACCTCCCCGGCGTCGCCGGTCAGGATGACGCGCGGGACGTTCTCCACGCCGTCGAAGGAGAACTGAACGTTCTCAAAGGCCCCCTCGCTGATGTTTCTGCAAAAGGCCGCGGCCACGCCGCTCTCGCCGGGCAGATCCAGGACCACGCAGGCGGCACAGCCCGGCTTCTTCCGGTCCAGCAGGAAATCGTAGACGGCAGCGTTCTGCTTTGCCAGAATGCTGGGCCGTACGGCGGGGTGGCGGACAAAGGCCTCCACCTGCTCCGGCGTGAACTGCCAGGCGCCCGCCGCCTTCTCTCCCTGTAAAATGCCCGCGGAAATGTAATGCCGGATGGTCCGGTCTGTCAGGCCCGTAATGAGGACCAGTTCTCCGATCCAGAAGGTTGATCTCATAAGGCGCTCCCCTTTCGTTTTTATGCTCTCAGCATACCGGACGGCGCAGCAGAATTCAATTTGAAATCGTCTCACTTTTTCATAGTCCGGCGGCGCGAAAAAAACCGGAAGGCACAGACGCCCTCCGGTCTCTTTTTACAGTTCCTCCTCCAGCAGGCAGACGGCCTGGGCGGCCATGCCCTCGCCGCTGCCGGTGAAGCCCAGCCGCTCCTCCGTGGTAGCCTTGACGCTGACGCGGTCCGGCGGGAGCTTCAGGGCCTCGGCCATGCGCCGCGCCATGTCCGGCAGGTAGGCCGCCAGCTTGGGCCGCTGGGCCACGATGGTGGAGTCGATGTTGCTGATACGGTAGCCGCGGCTGCGCACAAGCCGCCCCACCTCCCGCAGCAGCACGATGCTGTCGCAGCCGAGGTAGCGGTCGTCGGTGTCCGGGAACAGCTTCCCGATGTCGCCCAGCGCCGCCGCGCCCAGCAGCGCGTCCATGACGGCGTGGACCAGCACGTCGGCGTCCGAGTGGCCGTCCAGGCCCAGCTCCCAGGGGATCTCCACCCCGCCGAGCACCAGCCGCCGCCCCGGCGTCAGACGGTGCACGTCATAGCCCTGTCCGATCCTCATTCCGCATCCCTCCGCCGCGCCAGCGCGTTGGCCAGCGCCAGGTCCAGCCGCGTCGTCACCTTGAGATTCTCCTCGTCGCCGGGGACGATGCGGACGCGCATCCCGATGGCCTCGACGGCGGCGCAGTCGTCGGTCAGGCTCCGGCCCCTCCGGACTGCGTCCTGGAGCGCCGCCCGCAGCAGGTCCGCCTCGAAGACCTGGGGCGTCTGCATGGCGTAGAGCATGCTGCGGTCCGGCGTCGAGACGCCGACGCCCTGCTCGACCACGCGGATCGTATCCCGCACCGGGAGGGCAGGGACCGCCGCGCCGCTCTTCGCCGCCTCGGCCACCGCCGCCTCGATGACAGCCTGGGTCACCAGGGGCCGCGCGCCGTCGTGGACCGCGATGAGGCGGCTTTTTTTGTTGCACCAGGCGACGCCCTTCTGGACCGACTCCGTGCGGGTGCTGCCGCCGACGATGACGGCGCTGAGCTTGTCCACCCCCGCCTCCCGGAGCAGCGTCTCTACCGGCTCCCGCAGGTCAGCCCGGGTCACGACAACGAGCTCCTGCACCGCCGGGCTCTGCTGAAAAGCCTCGGCGGTGCGCAGGATCATGGGCTTGCCGTTCAGCTCCGCCATGATCTTGTCGATGCCGCCCATGCGCGTCGCATTGCCCGCGGCCACGAGGACGACGGAGCAGCGCGGCAGCACGAGCTTGCCGCCCACAGCCGCAAGCAGGTCCAAAATATGCTTTTTCATGGCGTTTCCCTCCTCTGCCGGGCGCTCAGAGCGCCAGGACGGTCTTCTTGAATTCCTCGCCGCGGACCATGAAGTTCTTGAAGCAGTCAAAGGACGCGCTGGCCGGCGAGAGAATGACCACGTCGCCGGGCTTTGCCGCGGCCGCCGCCCGGCGGATGGCGTCGTAAAAGTCCGGCACGTCGAGAATCTCAGGGCAAGTAAGCCCCCCGGCGGCCGCCCGCTCGGCGGCGGTGCGGATCTTCGGAGCCGTCGCGCCGGTGAGCACCAGCGTCTTGACATGGGCGCAGAGCTCCGGCCCGAGGACGTCGTAGGGGATGTTCTTGTCGTAGCCTCCGGCAATGAGGATGACCTTCTGGGGGAAGCTCCGCAGGCCTGCGATGGTCCGGGACGGACTGGAGGCGATGGAGTCGTTATAGTAGCGCACGCCATCCTTCTCCCGCACCAGTTCGATACGGTGCTCCACGCCGCCAAATTCCCGGGCCACCTGCCGGATGCAGTCGTCGGGCACCAGCCCCTCCACGGCGGCGATGGCGGCCATGTAATTCTCCACGTTGTGGATGCCCGGAAGCTTGATCTCCTCCTGGCGCAGCAGCGGCGCGCCGTCGCGGTAGATGACGCCGCCGTCCAGGCAGACACCCCGGTCCAGCCGCTCCCGCCGGGAGAATTTTCGCACCGTGCCCCGGGCCTCCGGCGTGAAGCCGTCGGTGATGGCGTTGTCGCGGTTGAGCACCAGCACGTCATCGGCGCTTTGGTGCAGGAAAATTTGCTTCTTGGCCGTCACATACTCGTCCATGTCCCGGTGGTGGTCCAGGTGGTTCGGGGCCAGATTCGTGACCACGGCGATGTGGGGTGAGCGGCGCATATCCATGAGCTGGAAGGAGCTGAGCTCCACCACGGCAAGGTCCTCCGGCTGCATCTCGTCGGACCGGGGCAGCAGCGGCGTGCCGATGTTGCCGCCGAGGAAGACGCGGCGGCCCGCCGCCTTCAGCATCTCAGCGATCAGCGTCGTCGTAGTGGTCTTTCCGTCGGAGCCGGTGACGGCGAGAATCGTACAGGGGCAGATTTCAAAGAACACCTCCATCTCTGAGGTGATCTCGGCCCCCCGGGCCGCCAGGTCCTGAATTTCCGGCATCGTGGGCAGCATACCCGGCGTCCGGAACACCACGTCGGCCTTGAGTCCGGTGAGGTAGTCCTCGCCCAGACGGAGCTTTGCGCCGCGCCGCTCCAGGGCCAGCACGGCCTCGCTCTGCTTCTCCCGCGGCGTCCGGTCGCAGCCGGTGACGTCGAGGCCCGCGCCCAGCAGCAGGCCCATGAGGGGCTGGTTGCTGACGCCCAGGCCCAGCACCGCGATGCGGCGGCCCCGGTACCGCTCCAGATAAGCGTTCAATTTCATATGGAACATCCTCTTTTCGGGATCATAATATATTTATTATACCTGCTCCGCCGGGGAAATGCAACGCATTTGACATTCGGGTCAAAATAAAGTATACTGGGACTGCGACCGGGCCGGACAGCCGCGCGGAGAGCGCCGAAAGGCCCTCTGTGAGGAAAGTCCGGGCTCCACAGGGCAAGGATAACGGGTAACACCCGCCCAAGGCGACTTGCGGAAAAGTGCAACAGAGAGATACCGCCTCACCCCCTTTCTCGCGCAAGCAAAGAAGGGGTCCCCATGCGGCCTGCCGCATGGGGAAGAGGAGGCACGATGAGGTTTGGCGAGCTCTGCCGCTCGCGGCAGAACGAAGGAACTCCATCGATGCCGACGAGGTAAGGATGGAAAGGCGAGGTAAGAGCTCACCCGCCGGCTGGAGACAGTCCGGCGCTGTAAACTCTATCCGGAGCAACACCGCAGAGGGGACTCAGGCTGGCCCGGCTGTCCCCGAGAAGGTGGCTGGAGCGTACCGGCAACGGTGCGCCTAGATAGATGGCTGTCAAGACAGAACCCGGCTTACAGGCCCGATCGCACCCATCACCCGCAGAATGCGCCGTTCCGGCGCGTTTTTCTTTCGAGAAATTAAAATCGCAGCCCCTGCCCGTCCGGGCAGGGGCTGCTGTTTTGCTGAGGCTTACTTGCCGAGGAAGTGGTTGACGATGGCGGTGGAGTCGAGGGTATCGAGCACCTTATCGCCGTTCACATCGGCGTTCAGGAATTTCTGCATGGAAACTCTCTCAAAGCTGTCGTACTTCGCATTGTACATGTTGTACGCCAGCTGGGCGTCGTTCACGTCCACATTGCCGGTCTCGTTCACGTCGAAGTCGTAGGCAAGCTCGAGCTTGTCGGCGTCCGCCTCGGCGATCTTCGCCGCAGCCTCGGTCTTGACCTCGTCCTGGGTCTTGTCGGAGACGACGAGCCAGGCGTAGGCGTTGTACTTCTCGGACCAGAACATCGGCGTGCCGTCGTAGGCGAGGACCTTGCCGTCGGAGACGGTGCCCGCCGCGGTGACG
>CALICR010000120.1 GCA_938049125.1 uncultured Clostridia bacterium | reverse complement strand
TCAGGAGATGAACCGCGAGACCAACACCATCGGCTCCAAGGCCGGCGACCTCGCCCAGGCCCGGACCGTCGTGGCCATCAAGGCGGAGCTGGAAAAGATCCGCGAGCAGGTCCAGAACATCGAATGACCGGGAGGACAGGGATTTGAAGCTCATCAACATCGGATTCGGCAGCATGGTCTCGGCGGAGCGGCTGCTGGCGGCGGTCAGCCCGGATTCCGCGCCGGTCAAGCGTGTGATTCAGGAGGCCAAGGACCGCAGCATGTGCATCGACGCGACCTATGGACGGAAGACCCGCGCCGTGCTGCTGATGGACACGGACCATGTGATCCTGTCCGCCCTCCAGCCCGAGACCATCGCGGCCCGGGCGGCGGGCAAGGAGACGGCGGAACGGCCGGAAGAGGAGGAAGAGCAGCTTGCATAAGGGACAACTGATCGTGATCTCCGGCCCCTCCGGTGTCGGAAAGAGCACCGTGGTCCGCGCCGCCATGGCACAGCGGCCGGAGATGAAGTTCTCCGTCTCTGCCACGACCCGGGACATCCGGCCCGGCGAGGCGGACGGCGTGAACTACTATTTCGTGAGCCGGGAGGAATTCGACCGCATGGTGGCGGCGGATGAGCTGCTGGAGCACGCGGAATATGTGGGAAATTGCTACGGGACTCCGAAAAAACCCATTGACGAAGCGCTGGATTTGGGGTATGATATCTTATTGGACGTCGAGGTTCAGGGCGCACTGCAGATTCGGGCAAAGCGCCCGGACGCCGTGCTGATCTTCATCCTCGCGCCGTCCTTTGCGGAGCTGGAGCACCGGCTGAGAAGCCGCGGCGACACGGCCCCGGACAAGATCCAGAAGCGGCTGGAGAAGGCCCGCTGGGAATATACCATGGCGCCGCAGTACGACTACCTGGTCGTCTCCGAGACGGGGCAGGTCGAGCGCGCCGCGGACGAGATCCTCTCCATCATCAAGGCCGCCCACTGCCGGACCGGAAACCGGCTCCACTATCTCAAGGAGGAAGAGTAATATGTTGTATCCCCCAATCTATAAGCTGCTGGAGCACGTTGACAGCCGCTATCTGCTGGTGAACGCCGTTGCCAAGCGCGCGCGTCAGATCGCCGAGGAGGCCGCGGAGAACCACATCTCCCTGACCGAGAAGCCGGTGACGCTGGCCATCTGGGAGGTCGCGGACGGCAAGCTCGGCGCGACCATGAAGGACGAATACAAAAAGTGACCGATCAGGCGCAGGCTCATCCGGGCCTACGCCTTCCCGCGTATTAAGGGGGTGTTCCGATGCTGGCCAAGGCAGCGGTGGAGGCGGCGGTCTACGCCATCGATAAGCCCTATACCTACCGCCTGCCGGAGGACCTCCCGGCGCGGCCCGGCCAGCGGGTGACGGTGCCCTTCGGCCGGAGCGACCGCCTGTCCGAGGCCGTGATCCTCTCCGTGGAGGAGGGGGATGAGACGGGCCTCAAGTCCGTCGTCCGTCTGCTGGACGAGGAGCCGCTGCTGGACGAGGGGATGCTCAGGCTGGCGGCCTTCCTGCGGGAGCGCTGCTTCTGCACGTTTTACAGATCGGAAGAGCAC
>CALICR010000119.1 GCA_938049125.1 uncultured Clostridia bacterium | reverse complement strand
GAGCCCTGGATAAAGTCCGGCTTGCCGCCGCCCCGGCCCGCCAGGGCCTGGTTCAGCGCCTTGGCGAGAACGCGCAGGTCCGCGCTGCCGCCGCCCACGGCGTACTTCCAGCTGCCGTCCTCGCCGGCAAAGACGGCGCAGCGGCCGCCGCAGCGCTCCCGGAAGCGTTCACAGAGCTTCCGGACGCTGTCCGGGGCCATGGGCCCTTCAAAATGCAGCACTGCTTCCCGGCCCGCGTAGGCCTCCGCCGTGCGGCGGAAGCTCTCGTCCTCCAGCGCCGCGATGCGGACCTTGGCCGCGGCCAGCTCGCCGCACAGTCGCTGCACCGCCGCGCCGGTCTCCAGGGGCCGCGCCGAGAGGGCGGCGGACACCTGATGGTTTTGCTCCTGGATGGTCCGGAGATAGGTGAAGCAGCGCCGCCCGCAGAGCAGCTCCAGCCGCACGCCCTCTCGGAAGCGGACGCAGGAGAAAATGCGGATCAGCCCGATCTCGCCGGTGCGCGCCACGTGGGTGCCGCAGCAGGCGCAGAGGTCCACGCCGGGGAAGCGCACCAGCCGCACCGCCCCCGTCAGGGCCTTCTTGCTCCGGTAGGGCAGCCGGGCCAGGGTCTCCGGGTCCGGGTAGAAAATTTCCGTTTCCAGGTTCGCATAGACGGCCTCGTTGGCGCGGCGCTCGATCTCCGCCACCGCCGCCTCGTCCAGAATGCCGCTGAAATCGATGGTGATACTGTCCTTGCCCATGTGGAAGCCCACGTTGTCATAGCCATAGGCCGCGTGGATCAGGCCGCTGACCAGATGCTCGCCGGAGTGCTGCTGCATGAGGTCGAAGCGCCGGTCCCAGTCGAGGACGCCGTAGACCGCTTCTCCCACCGGCAGGGGGCCGTCACAGCGGTGATACACCGCCCCGTCCCGCTCCCGGACGTCCAGCACGGCGCGCCCGCCCAAGACGCCGAGGTCGCAGGGCTGGCCGCCGCCCTCGGGATAAAAGGCCGTGCGGTCCAGCACCACGTCATAGCCGCCCTTTGTTTCGGTGCAGCTGAGGACCTCCGCGTCGAATTCCCGCGCATAGGGGGTCTCATAGTACAGTTTGATCGTCTCCATGCTCCGCTCCTCCCGCCGCCCGGGGCGGCGTCTCATCGTATTTCTGCCTCTATCATACCATGGCCGGAATTTTTCCGCAAGGAACGGTTGACAAACGGATATTTTTTTTCTAAAATAGCAATATTAAAGGGTGAAATAGGCCCTTTTATTTCATGTTACTGAGAGGTGAACACGATGGACGCAGGAAGTAGTAGCGGCACACCGGCAGGCCGAAGTCTCTCCGGGACGGCCGGCGACCCTCCGGGTCTGTCGTGTCCCGTGGATCGATCATAAGCATCCGGCCCGCGCAATCGTGTGTCTTTACTTCCGAACTTTGCCCCGGCAAATCAAAAGTTAGGAGGAAAGACCAATGGCTGAACACAGCATCACCATGGAGGCCACCCTCGAGGCCCTCTTGAAGGAAAAAAAGTACAAGACCCTCAAGGACGTACTCATCACCATGAATCCCGCCGACATCGCCGCCATCTTCGACGACCTGAGCGAGGCGGCCCTGCCGCTGCTGTTCCGGCTCCTGCCCAAGGAGCTGGCGGCGGAGACCTTTGTCGAGATGGAGCCGGAGGCCCAGGAGCTCCTCATGCGCGGCTTCTCCGACAGCGAGCTGAAGGAGGTTCTCGATGAGCTGTACGTCGACGACGCCGTCGACATCGTGGAGGAGATGCCCGCCAACGTGGTGCAGCGCATCCTCTCCCAGGCCGACCCTGAAATGCGCAAGAGCATCAATGAGATCCTGCGCTACCCCGAAAATTCCGCCGGGTCCATTATGACGACGGAATATGTCTCCCTGCGGCCCAGCATGACCGTCGGCGAGGCCATTCTCCGCATCCGCCGCACCGGCGTGGACAAGGAGACCATTTACACCTGCTACGTCACCAAGAACCACCGGCTGCTGGGCCTGGTGTCTGTGAAGGATCTGCTGCTCTGCGAGGACGACGAGACGCCGATCCAGGACATCATGATCACAAACATCATCTCCGTCGAGACCCACACCGACCAGGAGGAGGTCGCGCAGATGTTCACGAAGTACAACTTCGTGGCCCTGCCCGTCGTGGACACCGAATACCGGATGGTCGGCATCGTCACCTTCGACGACGCCATGGAGGTCATGGAGGATGAGACCACCGAGGACATCGAGAAGATGGCCGCCATCATGCCCTCCGACAAGACCTACCTCCGCTCCTCCGTGCTGGAGATCTGGAAGAACCGCATTCCCTGGCTGTCCCTGCTGATGGTCTCCGCCACCTTTACCGGCATGATCATCTCCAGCTTTGAGAACGCGCTGGCCGCCATGCTGTGCCTCAGCGCCTTCATCCCCATGCTGATGGACACCGCGGGCAACTCCGGCTCCCAGTCCTCCGTCACCATCATCCGCGGCCTCAGCCTGAAGGAGATTGAGTTCCGGGATCTGCCGAAGGTCCTCTTCAAGGAATTCCGCGTCTCCATTCTCTGCGGCCTCAGCCTCGGTGTGCTCTGCTTCGCCAAGGTGTATCTGGTGGACTACCTGCTGCTGGGCAGCATCGCCGCCGCCGACGGTCCGCTCATAGTCGCCGCCGTCGTCAGCATCACGATGACGCTGACCATCGTGCTGGCGAAGCTCATCGGCGGCCTCCTGCCGCTGCTGGCCGACAAGCTGGGCTTCGACCCTGCCGTCATGGCCTCGCCCTTCATCACCACCATCGTCGATGCCCTGTCCCTGCTGGTCTACTTCAACGTGGCCCGGGCACTGCTGGACATCTGAATCAGATCCCGCGGTCCAAAAAGGCAGACACGCACAGCGTTGTGCGTGTCTGCCTTTCTTTTCGAGCGCCGCTCCGGCTCACAGAGGCTGCTTTTTGATCCTGGCGAACTGGCGCGGATAGGCCGCGGGCGTCGGGCGCTCCTTGCGGATGACGACGACGCGGTGGACCGCGTCCTCCACGGGGTATTCCCGCACCGCCTCGACCCGGCCGCCCAGCAGGCGGATGGCGCGCCCGGCCTCCCGGACCTCCTCTTCGGCGTCCTGGCCCTTCATGGCGAGGAAGCAGCCGCCGGGCTTCACCAGCGGCAGGCACAGCTCTGCCAGCACGTTGAGCCGCGCCACGGCCCGGGACGTTGCCGCATCGTACTGCTCCCGGTGGCCCGCAGCGAACTCCTCGGCCCGGCCCGCGGCGCAGACGGCCTCAACACCCAGGGCGGGCAGCAGCTCGTCCCGCAGCCAGTTCACCCGCTTCTGGAGGCTGTCCAGCAGCGTCAGCTGAATGCTCGGCTCCGCGAGCTTCAGGGGCAGTCCCGGGAAGCCTGCGCCGCAGCCCACGTCGATGAGCCGCTTTCCCCGCAGGTCCGCGGCGTTCAGCAGCGTCAGGCAGTCGAGAAAGTGCAGCGTCGCCACCTTCTCCGGCTCCCGGATGGCCGTCAGGTTCATGAACCGGTTTTTCTCCAGCAGCAGGTCGCAGTAGCGGCAGAACTGCTCCGTCTGCCGGTCCGTCAGCGTTAAATTCAGGGCCGGAAGCCCGGCCAGCAGCGTCTCTTTCATGGGAATTCCCCTTATCAAGCAATAAAAGTGGGAGGGATCGCTCCCTCCCACCCAGTATAACGGATTTACCGCTTCATGGCAATGGCCTTTTTGGCCTTCTCCGCCATGACCTCGGGCGTCAGGCCATAGGCCTCCAGCACCGCAGGGGCCTTGCCGCTGCGGCCGAACTCGTCGTTGACGCCGTGCTTCACCACGGGCACCGGGCAGTGCTCGCCGCAGTACTCCGCCACCGCCGCGCCAAGACCGCCGATGACATTGTGCTCCTCGGAGACCACAATGGCGCCGGTCTCCTCGGCCGCCTTGCGGACGATCTCCTCGTCCAGGGGCTTAATGGTGTGCATATCGATGACCCGGGCATCAATGCCCTCGGCGGCCAGCAGATCCGCGGCCTTCAGGGCCATCTGGACCATCATGCCGTTGGCGATGAGGGTGACGTCCTTGCCGCTGCGCAGCTGCGCGCCCTTGCCCAGCTCGAACTTGTAGCCGGGGATGCTGTCCGTGACCGTCTCGACGGCCAGGCGGCCCAGGCGCATATAGGCGGGGCCGTCATAGCTGATGAGAGCCTCGACGGCCTGGCGCATCTCGTTGCCGTCGCAGGGGCAGAGCACCGTCATGCCCGGGATGACGCGCATGATGGCAAAGTCCTCGATGCACTGATGGGTCGCGCCGTCCTCGCCGACGGAGAGGCCGCCGTGGGAGCCGACGACCTTGACGTTCAGGCCGGGGTAGGCGATGGAGTTGCGGACCTGCTCCCAGGAGCGGCCGGCCGCAAACATGGCAAAGGTGTTCGTAAAGGGCTTGAAGCCGCAGGTGGCGAGGCCGGCGGCGACGCCCTGCATATCAGCCTCGGCGATGCCCATGTCGAAGAAGCGGTCCGGATGGGCCTCCTTGAAGAACTTGGACATGGTGGCGCCGGCCAGGTCGGCGTCAAAGCAGAGGACCTCGGGATGCTTGTCCGCAAGCGCCGCAAGCGCCTGACCGTATGCGTTTCTGGTTGCAATCTTTTCTGCCATCTCTCAACCCTCCAGTTCCGCAATCGCGGCTTCCAGCTCGGCCTTGGCCTGGGCATACTGCTCGGCGTTGGGCGCCTTGCCGTGCCAGCCGGCGTTGTTTTCCATGTAGGAGACGCCCTTGCCCTTGACGGTCTTCGCCAGGATCACCGTAGGCTGGCCCTTCACCGTGCGGGCCTCCGCGAAGGCGGCCTTGATGGCGTCAAAGTCGTGGCCGTCGATGGTGATGACGTGCGCGCCGAAGGACTCGAACTTCTTGTCCAGCGGCTCCGTGGGCATGACGTCGCAGGTACGGCCGTCAATCTGAAGGCCGTTGACGTCCACGATGGCGCAGAGGTTGTCCAGCTTGTACTTGGCGGCGGCCATCATGGCCTCCCAGACCTGGCCCTCGGCCACCTCGCCGTCGCCCAGGATGGAGTAGACACGGTAGCTCTGCCCCTTCAGCTTGGCGCCCAGCGCCATGCCGACGGCGGTGGAGATGCCCTGACCCAGGGAGCCGGTGGACATATCGACGCCGGGGACATACTTCATTTCCACGTGGCCGGACATATGGCCGTCGATGCGGCGGAACATATGCAGCTCCTCCACCGGGAAGAAGCCGCGCAGCGCCAGCACGGGATAGAGCGCCGGGGAGCAGTGACCCTTCGACATGACGAAACGGTCCCGGTCCTGCCCCTTCGGATTCTTGGGATCGACGTTCATTTCGTCAAAATAGAGGGCGGTGAGCACGTCCATGCAGGACAGGGAGCCGCCCGGGTGACCAGAAGCCGCCTCATAGACCATCGTAACGCCGAGAAGGCGAGCCTTCGCAGCCTCGAGGGCCAGCTGTTTGTTGGAGAGCTTGTCCATAGTATCCTTCCTTTGTATCAGTTTTCGGGCATGGGCACGAAGATTTTACCTTTCTATCATACACGCAAAACCCGCATCTGTCCAGTGCCATTCCACGCAATCAGTCGTTTTTTTATGTTGGATTACGTGGAAAGTGCACAGCCCACAGGAGCTGTGCACTGATTGTACGGTTAGCCCTCGGGGTTTGCGGGCGTGACGCCGCCCTCGCCGGGGGCGGTCTCACCGCCTTCTCCGCCTTCACCGCCTTCTCCGCCTTCACCGCCTTCTCCGCCTTCACCGGGGGCCGGCTCCTCGGGCTGCTCCTCTTCCTCCAGCTTCTTGTTGATCTCGTCCTCCAGGTCCTGCTTGAGTACGACGATGTCACTCTTGCTGTAGTAGCTGTAGGCCTCCAGAGTCTTGGAGATCTCCTCGCCGGTCTCGCTGTTGATGAGGTGGCGGTAGGTCACGACGTTGTAGCCGGTGCGGCCGGTGCTGGTGACCTCCGTCGGGTCCTCGGTGACGACCGTCGTGGGCGGGATGGTGGCCAGGATCTCATAGCTCATCTCGACCTTGATGTTGTCGGTCTTCGTGCCGATGAGGGAGATGTTGCAGTAGCCGTTGGCCACGTTGGCCTCGATACGGATGGGATAGTCCGTATTGTTCTTGAACTGGAAGTCCGGGTTCGGCCAGCTGACCGTGGCGTCCATGCCCAGGTCCACATAGGCCACCGTGAACATATGGTTCTGCCGGGAGACAATCTCCAGGTTCGCCATCAGCGTGCAGTAGTAGAGCGTCGAGGACACCTGGCAGATGCCGCCGCCGACCTCGGAGACGGACTTGCCGCTCACGTAGGCGCCTGCCTCCAGGTAGCCCTTCTCCTTGGTGCGCTGGCCCACGGTCTGGTTGTAGGAGAAGGTCTCGCCCGGGGCGAGGACCGTACCGTCCAGGGCGGCACAGGCCAGGGTGATGTTGTTGACGCGGTTGTAGCCGCCGAGGCCGCTGGTCTTGAAGCTGGCCAGCACGTCGGCGAAGTAAATTTCTTCGAGGTGTGCCTGGGTCTCCTTGGGCTGGACCTCCTCCAGCTCGATGCGGAGGGTCTCGCCGTCCTCGGCCATGGCGATCTTCTGGTTCGCCGCGGCCAGGTCGAAGCCGTAGCCCACCTGCTCCGGCACGATCTCGTGCTTCTCGGCGTCGTAGTAGGCATCGGCCACCGCCGTGTGCAGCTCCTGATAGATGCTGCTGAGGTCCAGGGCCGCGTAGGCCGTCTCGGCGTAGCCGAAGGAAATGGGCGTGAAGTCCACGGCCAGCAGCGCCTCGGACACCTTCTCATAGAGGGCATCCTGGTCGAGGTCGATGCCAGTGGTTCCGATCTGTACCTCGATATAGTCCTCCTCCCGGTGGACCGTCGCCGTGGAGTTCACCACGTCCTGGTGCACCGCCTGGGCCGTCTCGGCGATTTTTCCGCGGATGGCCTCCTCGTCGAGGCGCAGGCCCGCATCGACCGTGTAGGCCGCCTGGGAATTACGCGCCTTCAGATAGGTCGAGACCCGGCTGAGCAGATTGCCGTAGCGGCCGAACTCCCAGGCGGAGGCGACGGCCTCCTCGGTGTTCAGGCTCGCGCCGACCAGCTCCGGCGGGAATTCCACCGTGCGGTCCGGCAGCTCCACGGTCAGCGTGGACGCGCCGTAAAGCTGCTGCACGTAGGCGTTGAGGGCGTCCTCCGCCTCCTGCTGCGTCATGCCGCCGACGTTGGAGCCCGCAACATAGACATTGGGATAGATGGTGTCCATCGTTCCGATGTAGATGCAGATTGCCGCACCGGCGATGAGCGCCAGGGCCAGCAGCGCAGCCACCACGATCAGCACGATGGCGCCGGCAGACAGCTTCTTCTTTTTCTTCATGGATGTTTCTCCTTTATGCTTCCCCAAACGCCGGATGGTCCGGCAGGTATCCTTCGGTAGGTCCTTTCATTATAGCGGACGGGAGCCGCCATTGCAAGAGCCGTGCGCCCCGGATCTCTTAACTTTTTTGAAAGTCTCCGTCCAGGCGCACCGGGCCGGCGGTCATCATGCCGCGATAGCTGCGCAGGAAGCTCTGGGCCGCCTTGAGCGGGTCCTCGCCCTTGGCCATTTTGTAGGTCAGCATGGCCTCGTCGCCCGCGGAGAAGAGCACGCGCCCACGGAGCGACGGCTCGGCGCAGAGGGCCGAGACGGCAGAGAAGTCCAGCGCCGCCAGCTTCATCTCCAGCGCACCGCCGCGCTGGTTGATCTCCCGGATGCCGCAGGCGGCGGCGTCCGCCCGCATCAGCGCCACGGCGATGAGGTTCAGCACGCCATGGGGCGGCTCACCGTAGCGGTCCACGATCTCGTCGAGCACATCGTCGGCGTCCTCCTGGGTGCGGACCGCAGCGATGCGGCGGTAGAGGTCCATGCGCTGCTCGCCGCTGGGGACAAAGCGCTTGTCGATGCTGGCGTCGATGGTGATGTCGGCGGTGCATTCGAGCTGCCGCGCCGGGGCCTCGCCCTTCTCCTCCAGCACCGCGTCCTCCAGGAGCTTGAGGTACATATCATAGCCTACGCTCATCATATGGCCCGACTGCTCCGGACCGAGGAGGTTGCCCGCGCCGCGAATTTCGAGGTCACGCATGGCAATCTTGAAGCCGGAGCCGAAGGCCGCGAAGTCGCGGATGGCCGAGAGCCGCTTTTCCGCCACCTCCGAGAGCACCTTGCCGCGCCGGAACGTCAGGTAGGCGAAGGAATGGCGGCTGCTGCGGCCCACGCGGCCGCGGATCTGGTGCAGCTGGCTCAGTCCGAGCCGGTCCGCGTCCTCGATGATGATGGTGTTGACGTTGGGGATGTCGATGCCCGTCTCGATGATGGTGGTGCAGACGAGGATCTGAATTTCGCCGTCGGCCATGCGCTGCATGACGTCGGAGAGCTGCTCCTCGGTCATCTTGCCGTGGGCCACGCCCACCTCCGCCGCCGGGATGCGCTTTTTGATGGCCGCGGCGGTCTGGTCGATGGTCTCGACCCGGTTGTGGAGGTAATAGACCTGGCCGCCGCGCTCCAGCTCGCGGACCATGGCGTCGTCCAGCACCGGCTCCGCATACTCCAGCACGAAGGTCTGGACCGGATAGCGGTCGCCGGGCGGCTCCTCCAGCGTGGACATATCCCGGATGCCCGAAAGGGCCATGTTCAGCGTCCGCGGGATGGGCGTCGCGGACAGCGTCAGCACGTCCACGCCCTTGCTCAGCTCCTTGAGGCGCTCCTTGTGGGTGACGCCGAAGCGCTGCTCCTCGTCCACGACAAGGAGGCCGAGGTCCTTGAAGCGGACCTCCTTCTGCAAAAGCTTGTGGGTGCCGATGATGAGGTCCACCTGCCCGGCGGCCAGCCGGGAGAGGGTGCTGCGGTGCTGCGCCGCCGTGCGGAAGCGCGAGAGCACGTCGATGTTCACCGGGAAGCCCCGGAAGCGCCGCACCGCCGTCAGGTAATGCTGCTGGGCCAGCACCGTGGTGGGCACAAGGATGGCCACCTGCTTGCCGTCCAGCATGGCCTTCATGGCCGCCCGGAGGGCCACCTCGGTCTTGCCGAAGCCCACGTCGCCGCAGAGCAGGCGGTCCATGG
>CALICR010000118.1 GCA_938049125.1 uncultured Clostridia bacterium | reverse complement strand
GAGCGCGCGCCGCTTTTTTACAGATGCCCGGGGACGGGGCCTCGGTCAGGGTGTCCGCCGCCCGGCGGAGCAGCCGCCGCAGCGGGTGCAGTCTCCGCAGCAGCCGCCCCGGCCATGCCGGAGCGCGCGGACCGCGGCGGTGATCCCGGCGGCCACGGCGGCGAGGAGGAGCAGACTCAGCGGGTCCATGGCGCGTCCTCCTCAGAGCAGCCGCCCGAGCTGGTAGACCAGCGCGGCGACGACCCAGGCCACGCCGCACTGCATCAGCACCACGCCCACGGTGGCGAGGCGGGAGCCGAGCTCCCGGCGGATGGTGGCCACGGCGGCGACGCAGGGCGTATAGAGCAGCGTGAAGAGCAGGAAGCTGGCGGCGCTCAGCGGCGTGAAGAGGCCGGAGAGGGCGGGGCCGAGGTTGTTCACGCTGGTGCCCAGCAGCACAGCCATGGTGCTGACCACGGCCTCCTTGGCGGTGAAGCCGGTGACGAGGGACGTAGCGATGCGCCAGTCCGGGAAGCCCAGGGGCGCGAAGATGGGCGCGAGCAGCCGCCCCAGCAGGGCGAGCAGGCTGTCCGACGAGTCGGTCACCACATTGAGCCGGGTGTCAAAGGTCTGCAAAAACCAGATGATGATGGTGGCGAGGAAAATGATGGTGAAGGCGCGCTGCAAGAAGTCCCGGGCCTTCTCCCAGAGCAGGAGCCCCACGCTCTTGGGCGAGGGCATCCGGTAGTTGGGCAGCTCCATGACGAAGGGCACGGGGTTGCCGCGGAACATGGTCTTTTTCAGCACCAGCGCCACGAGAATGCCCAGCAGGATGCCGGCGGCGTAGAGCCCGATCATGACCAGCGCCGCGTACTTCGGGAAAAAGGCGGCGCTGAACACGGCGTAGATGGGGATCTTGGCGGAGCAGCTCATGTAGGGCGTCAGCAGGATGGTCATGCGGCGGTCCCGGTCCGAGGAGAGGGTGCGCGTGGCCATGATGGCGGGCACGGAGCAGCCGAAGCCGATGAGCATCGGCACGAAGCTGCGGCCCGACAGGCCCAGCCGCCGCAGCAGCCGGTCCATGACAAAGGCGACCCGGGCCATATAGCCCGTGTCCTCCAGGATGGACAGGAAGAAGAACAGCACCACGATGATGGGCAGGAAGCTCAGCACGCTTCCCACGCCGGCGAAAATGCCGTCGATGATGAGGCTGTGGACCACGGGGTTGATGCCGTAGGCCGTGAGGCCCCGGTCCACCAGCGCCGTCAGCGCGTCGATGCCCAGGGACAGCCAGTCCGACAGCTTCGCGCCGATGGCGCCGAAGGTCAGGTAGAACACCAGGAACATGATGGCGAAGAAGACAGGCAGCGCCGTATACTTGCCCGTGAGGATGCGGTCCAGGCGGACGCTGCGCCGGTGCTCGCGGCTCTCATGGCATTTGACCACCGCTGCGGCCACCACGGACTCGATGAACTGGTACCGCATATCCGCCAGGGCGGCGTTGCGGTCCAGCCCCGTCTCCGTCTCCATCTGCACGATGCTGTGCTCGATGAGCTCCTGCTCGTTCCGGTCCAGCTCCAGCCGGGCGGTGATGTCCTCGTCGCCCTCGATGAGCTTCGTCGTGGCGAAGCGCGGGGGGATGCCGGCCCGCTGGGCATGGTCCATGATGAGGTGGACCACCGCGTGGATGCAGCGGTGGACCGGGCTGTCCTCGGAGCAGAAGTCCCAGACCTTGGGGAGCTCCTTCCGGTCGGCCGTCTCGATGGCGCGGTCCCGCAGCTCGGCGATGCCCTCGCCCTTGACGGCACTGATGGGCACCACCGGGATGCCCAGCGCGTCGCTGAGCTTCTGGACGTCGATGGTGCCGCCGTTGGCGCGTACCTCGTCCATCATGTTCAGCGCCAGCACCATGGGCACGCGCAGCTCCAGAAGCTGGAGCGTCAGGTAGAGGTTGCGCTCGATGTTCGTGGCATCCACGATGTTGATGATGCCGTCCGGATGATTGCAGAGGATGAAATCCCGGGTGACGATCTCCTCCTGCGTATAGGGACGGATGGAGTAAATGCCGGGCAGATCGACCACGGCGCAGTCCTTGGAGCCGCGGATGCTGCCCATCTTCTGGTCCACGGTCACGCCGGGGAAGTTGCCGACGTGCTGGTTGGAGCCGGTCAGGGCATTGAACAGCGTCGTCTTGCCGCAGTTCTGGTTTCCGGCCAGGGCAAAGATCACGGCTGCACCGCCCCTTCCTTTAATACGATCATGCGTGCGTCGTCCAGGCGCAGCGTCAGCTCATAGCCGCGGACGCGGATCTCCATGGGGTCGCCCATGGGCGCGATTTTTTGTACGGTCACCCGGGTACGGGGCGTCAGGCCCATATCCAGCAGGCGCAGGCGCAGCGCGCCCTCACCGCCGACGGCGGCAATCTCCGCCGTGGAGCCGACCGGAAGCTGGTCCAGTGTCATAGGATGCTCTCCTTATAATTAGTCTGACCTAATTTTAGCGGAAGCGGCTGCCGGTGTCAACCGATTTCGCGCTTTTTCGGGCCCTCCGCCGAATTTTTCGCCGGACCGGGAAAATTTAACCTGAATTTCATGCTGCTTTGGTTTCGCATTTCACATGGGCGCGGTTTAATAGGGACGTAAACGAGATCCAAACAAAAACATGAAACGAGGTAAGTTCAAATGAAAAAAGTTATCAGCCTGGTTCTGATCGCTGCGCTGCTGGTCCTGGCGCTGAGCGCCTGCGGCAGCAAGCAGAACACCGCCGACACCACCGATGCTGCTGCGTCCACGGATGCTTCCGCCTCAACGGACACCAAGCAGGACGCCGCCCCCGCGGAGAACAAGGACCTGAGCGGCACCGTCTCCACCAACGGCTCCACCTCCATGGAAAAGGTCATCGGCGCCCTGAGCGAGCAGTTCCAGAACGACCATAGCGGCGTGACCGTCACCTACGATGCCACAGGCTCCGGCACCGGCATCGAAGCGGCCTCCAATGGGACCTGCGACATCGGCCTTAGCTCCCGTGCCCTGAAGGACACCGAGACGGGCCTGACCGGCACCACCATCGCCCTGGACGGCATCGCCATCATCGTAAACGCAGACAGCCCGGTGGAGGACCTGAGCATCGCGGAGATTGCTGCTATCTTCACCGGTGAGACGACAAACTGGAAGGACCTCGGCGGCGAGGACCTGGAGATCGCCTGCATCGGCCGGGAGGCCGGTTCCGGTACCCGCGACGGCTTCGAATCCATCACGGACACCAAGGACGCCTGCAAGCTTGCCCAGGAGCTCACCTCCACCGGCGCGGTCATCGAAGCCGTTAAGAACAGCCCCAATGCCATCGGCTACGCCTCTCTGGCGTCCGTCACCGGCCAGGAGGGCATCAAGGTTCTGACTGTGGACGGCGTCGCCTGCACCGAGGCGACGGTCCAGGACGGCAGCTACAAGATCCAGCGTCCCTTCGTCCTGGTCACGAAGGACGGCACGGCCCTCTCCGAAGCGGCCCAGGCCTTCTTCGACTTCGCGGCCTCCTCCGCCGCTGACGAGCTGATCCGTCAGGCGGGTGCTGTACCGACGTCGGACTAACGCCTTCTCCCGCGGTTTGCGGGCAAAGCCCCCAAACCGCACCGAAGACGTTGTCCTCCTCTTCCCCGCGAAGCAGGCTTCGCGGGGCCCCAAGAGAACGCCTCCGGCTCGACCACAACAGATCGCGTCCCTGATCACGACGCTTCCTCCTGTTGGCCCCCGCTTTGAGCGGGGGCCTTTTGAGGGATAAGGAGAAATCATCCATGAACAAACGAAAAGAATTGCTGGAGCGGGGGATGCAGCTGCTGTTCCTGCTCTGCGGCATCGTGGCCGTGGCCTTCGTGCTGGTCCTGAGCGTCTATCTCATCCTCTCCGGCGTCCCGGCCATCCGGGAGATCGGGCTTTGGAGGTTCCTCTTCGGCAAGACCTGGGCCCCCACGGCCACGACGGTGGAGCCGTCCTTCGGCATCCTGCCCTTCCTCCTCAGCTCCGTCTATGGCACCGCCGGGGCCTGCCTGCTGGGCGTGCCCATCGGCATCCTGACGGCGGTGTGCCTCGCCAAGGCCGCGCCCCCGAAGGTGGCCTCGGCCATCGGTACGGCGGTCCAGCTCCTCGCGGGCATTCCCTCCGTCGTCTACGGCCTCATCGGCATGATCGTCCTGGTGCCCGCCATCCAGAAGACGTTCCGCCTCTCCTCCGGCGCGTGCCTGCTGGCGGCGATTTTGGTGCTGACGGTCATGATCCTGCCCTCCATCATCAGCGTCTCCGAGACGGCCCTGCGCGCCGTGCCACGGGAATATGAGGAGGGGTCCCTGGCCCTGGGCGCGACGGAGACCGAGACCTGGTTCCGCGTGTCACTCCCGGCGGCGGGCAGCGGTGTGGCGGCAGCGGTGGTCCTGGGCGTCGGCCGCACCATCGGCGAGGCCATGGCCGTCATCATGGTCTCCGGCAACGTGCCGAATATGCCGAGCCTCTTCGGCTCCGTCCGCTTCCTGACCACGGCCATCGCCTCGGAGATGTCCTACGCCTCCGTGGGCAGCCTCCAGCGGCAGGCCCTCTTCTCCATCGGCCTGGTGCTGTTCCTCTTCATCCTGCTCATGAGCGCGTTTTTGAACCTCGTGCTCAAGAAGGGAGGGAAGGGCAATGCCTGAACGCTCCCTGCGCCGCAAGGTCTGGGGCGGCTTGATGCGCGGCCTGATGTGGGCCGCCGCGGGCCTCACCTGCGCGCTGCTCGTCTTCCTCATCGGCTACATCTTCCTGCGCGGGCTGCCGAAGATCAGCTGGCAGCTGCTCTCCACGGCCCCCAGCTACCTCCAGAACACCATCGGCATCCTGCCGAACCTCGTCAATACGCTCTACCTCGTCGTCGTCGCCATGCTGGCGGCGCTGCCCCTGGGCGTGGGCGCGGCCATCTACCTGACCGAGTACGCGAAAAGCCGCACCCTCGTGCGCATCATCGAGTTCGCGGCGGAGACGCTCTCGGGCATCCCGTCCATCCTCTTCGGCCTCGTGGGGATGCTGGTCTTCACCCAGCTCATGGGCCTCCGGGCCGGCATCCTGGCCGGCGGCCTGACGCTGGCGGTCATGATCCTGCCCACGGTGATCCGCACGACCCAGGAGAGCCTCCGCACCGTCCCCCAGTCCTACCGCGAGGGCGCGCTGGCCCTGGGCGCGGGCAAATTCCACATGGTGCGCACGGTGGTCCTGCCCAGCGCCATCGACGGCATCGTCACGGGCAGCATCCTGGCCGTGGGCCGCGTGGTGGGCGAGTCGGCGGCCCTGCTCTTCACGGCGGGCTTCGGCATGGCCCTGAACCCCTTCAAGAAGGCGCTGGAGACCTCCTCGGCCACCCTGACCGTGGCCCTCTACGTCTACGCCAGCGAGCGCGGCGAGACCGGCGTGGCCTTCGCCATCGCCGCCATCCTCCTGCTGCTGACGCTGCTGCTCAACGCGGCGGCGCGGTTTGCGGGCAAAAAACTGAAACGAAAGGACTGACCGCCATGGAATCCAAGCTGGAACCCATGATCGAGGTCACGGACCTCAACCTCTATTACGGCAGCTTCCAGGCCCTCAAGCACATCACCGCGGACCTGCCGAAGCATCAGGTGACGGCGCTGATCGGCCCCTCGGGCTGCGGCAAGAGCACCTTCCTCAAGACCCTGAACCGCATGAACGACCTGGTGCCCGGCGTCCGGGTGGAGGGAAAGGTCCTCTATAACGGCGTCGACATCTACGCCCCGGGCACGGACCTCTGCGGCCTGCGCCGCCAGGTGGGCATGGTCTTCCAGAAGGCCAACCCCTTCCCCATGAGCATCTATGACAACGTGGCCTACGGCCCCCGGACCCACGGCATCCGCAGGCGCGCGGAGCTGGACGAGATCGTCGAGCGCTCCCTCCGCGGCGCGGCCATCTGGGACGAGGTGAAGGACCGCCTGAAGCGCAGCGCCCTGGGCCTCTCCGGCGGCCAGCAGCAGCGGCTCTGCATCGCCCGGGCCCTGGCCGTGGAGCCGGAGGTCCTGCTGATGGACGAATCCACCAGCGCCCTGGACCCCATTTCCACTTCGAAAATTGAGGACTTGATTTCTGAGCTGAAAAACCGTTATACTGTCATCATGGTCACCCACAATATGCAGCAGGCCGCCCGTGTCTCGGACCGGACCGCGTTCTTCCTGCTGGGCGAGCTGGTGGAGTACGGCGAGACGGAGCAGATCTTCTCCATGCCCAGGGACAAGCGCACCGAGGATTACATTTCCGGGAGGTTTGGATGATGCGTGACCAGTACGAAAAAGAGCTCAACACGCTCCACGCGGAGCTGACGGCCATGGGCGGCATGTGCGAGGAGGCCATCGCCCTCGCCATGAAGGCCCTGGACGAGGAAAAGCCGGAGCTGATCCAGCAGGTCTTCCAGGTGGACAGCGGCATCGACCGCAAGGAGCGGGACATCGAGTCCCTCTGCCTCAAGCTGCTGCTGCGCCAGCAGCCCGTGGCGGGCGACCTGCGCGACATCTCCGCGGCCCTCAAGATGATCTCCGACATGGAGCGCATCGGCGACCAGGCCTCGGACATCGCCGAGATCACCAAGACCCTGCTCCGCAGCGGCGGCCACCGCATCGACGATCTCAAGACCATGGCCAAGGAGGCCATCTCCATGGTGAACGGCAGCGTGGATGCCTTCCTGCGCCGGGACCTCACCCTGGCCCGGCAGGTCATCGCCCACGACGACGTGGTGGACAACTGGTTCGAGACGGTCCGGTCAGAGCTCATCTCCTGCGTCGCCTCCGACAGCGGCCGCGGCGCGTACTATTTCGATCTCCTGATGATCGCAAAATATCTGGAACGGATCGCCGACCATGCGACCAACATCGCCGAGTGGGTGGAGTATTCCATCACCGGCGCCCGCTCGAAGGATGGGGTCTGGCCCGGCTGAGCCGTCCAGGGGAACCAAGGAGGAACCCCCCATGCAGAAGCGGATCCTGTCCGTGCAGGACATTTCGTGCCTCGGAAAATGCGCCAACACCGTGGCGCTGCCCGTGCTCTCGGCCCTGGGCCACGAGTGCGTCGTGCTGCCCACGGCGCTGCTCTCGGCCCACACGGGCATCCCGGGCGGCAGCTTTCTCGACCTGAGCGGCGAGATGGAGAACATTTTGGCCCACTGGCAGCGCCTCGGCCTGCGCTTTGACGCGGTGCTGACAGGCTACTTCGGCAGCCCGGGCCAGATGGAGCTGGTGCGCAGCTTTCTCGAGGGACGGGAGCTGCTGCGCTTCGTGGACCCGGTGCTGGGCGACGAGGGGCGGCTCTACAGCGGCTACGACGGCAGCCTGGTGGCGGCCATGCGCCGCTTCTGCGCCGGGGCCGATGTGGTGACGCCCAACGTGACCGAGGCGGCCCTGCTCACCGGCGAGCCCTGCGGCGATGACGCCTGCGGGGACGCGGCGCTGGAGCGGATGCTCGCGGGCCTCTTCGACCTGGGCGTCCGGCGGGCCGTTATCACCGGCGTCCGCCTGGGTCCGGACCGCATCGGCATCGTGGGCGCGGACCGGGAGACCGGCGAGCGCCTCCGCCTCGAGACGCCCTATGCGCCCGTCAGCCTGCCGGGCACCGGCGACGTCTTCGCCTCCGCCTTCTGCGGCAAGCTCGCCGCCGGCACCCCCTTCGCCGCCGCCGCCGAGGCCGCCCTGACCTTCACCTACCGCTGCATCCGGCGCACCCTCCCCACAGACATCCGCTACGGCCTCTGCTTCGAGGAGGAGCTGAAAAGCCTCTGAGCGGCCGCCTTCTTATCCATCATAAAGACGGAAACGGGCAGTTTGCGGCGGCAGATTTCGTACCGGCCACACGCCGCTGGTACCGACAGGGGAGACCTGAGAGACACAGGAGCCCGGTACGCCTGCCAAAATGCCCGACCTTGGGAGCTGCGAAGCCGCAGCTCCCTTTTTTTGCAGATTTAACCCAGATTTAAGGGAAACCTGGTTTCGGATTTCACGCGGGGGCTTTAAGATGAAGGAGAAGTCAAGATCATTTTAAAGCTAAGGGAAGGAAATCGAGTATGGACCTTTTTGATGTGCTGAATCTCATCGGGGGACTGAGCCTGTTCCTCTTCGGCATGACGCTCATGGGCAGCGCGCTGGAGAAGTGCGCGGGCAGCAGCCTCAAGACGCTGCTCTCCCGGCTCACCACCGGCAAGCTGGCCGGATTCTTAACGGGCCTCGGCGTCACCGCCGTCATCCAGTCCTCCTCCGCCACCACCGTCATGGTGGTCGGCTTCGTGAACTCCGGCCTCATGACGCTGCGCCAGGCCATCAACGTCATCATGGGCGCCAACGTGGGCACCACCGTCACGGCCTGGATCCTGAGTCTCACGGGCATCAGCAGCGGCAATCTCATCGTGCAGCTCCTGAAGCCCTCGTCCTTCACGCCGGTCCTGGCCCTCATCGGCATCGGCCTCCTGATGCTCTCGAAGTCCGGCAAGAAGAAGGACACGGGCACCATTCTCCTGGGCTTCGCCACGCTGATGTACGGTATGGAGGCCATGTCCGGCGCGGTCAGCGGCCTGCGTGACGTGCCCGAGTTCCGCAGCATCCTGCTCATGTTCTCGAACCCCATCCTCGGCGTCCTGGCCGGGGCCGTGCTGACGGGCATCATCCAGTCCTCGTCGGCCTCCGTGGGCATTCTCCAGGCCCTGGCCTCCACGGGGCAGGTGACCTTCGGCACCGCCATCCCCGTCATCATGGGCCAGAACATCGGCACCTGCGTCACGGCCCTCATCTCCTCCGTGGGCACGAACAAGAACGCCCGCCGGGCGGCCCTGGTCCATCTCTTCTTCAACATCATCGGTACGGCGGTATGGCTCAGCGTCTTCTGCGGCCTCAATGCCCTGCTGAGGTTCTCCTTCGTGTCTCAACCGGTGGACCAGCTGGGCATCGCCATCGTCCATACGGCCTTCAACCTCCTCTGCACGGCGCTGCTGCTCCCGGCCTCGGGCCTGCTGGAGAAGCTGGCCTGCCGCCTGATCCCGGACCGCGGCCCGGCCGCGCCGGAGCAGGACGAGGAGCTGGACGAGC
>CALICR010000117.1 GCA_938049125.1 uncultured Clostridia bacterium | reverse complement strand
TGACTGGAGTTCAGACGTGTGCTCTTCCGATCTGGTGGAGGCCACCTCGGCCACGAAGATGACGTAGTCGCGGTAGACTGCGGGCTGTGTGTGGTTGGAGAGATAGGAGTGGAGGGCGTGGCCCATCTCGTGGGCCAGGGTGAACTGGCTGTCCAGGGTGCCGCTGTAGTTCAGCAGCACGAAGGGGTGCACCATCGCGCCGGCGGAATAGGCGCCGCTCCGCTTGCCTACGTTCTGGTAGACGTCGATCCAGCGGTTCTCGAAGCCCTGCTTCAGAATTTTGCGGTAGTCCTCGCCCAGGGGCGCGACGGCCTCGTAGACGGTCTTGACGGCGTCGGCGAACTCGATGTGGCCGCCTGCCTCGGGGACCAGAGGCGTATAGACGTCGTAGAAGTGCAGCTCGTCCACGCCCAGCAGCTTCTTGCGCAGGCGGACGTAGCGGTGCATCTTGTCCATGTTCTGGTGGACGGCCTCAATGAGGTTGTAGTAGACCTCCACGGGCACATGGGTCGCATCCAGCGACGCGTGCAGCGCGGAGGGATACTTCCGCGCCTTGGAGAAGAACTCCAGCTGCTTGACCTGGGCGTTCAGCACCGAGGCCACGGTGTTCTTGTACGCACCGAAGGTATGGTAGAGGTTCTCATAGGCGGACCTGCGCAGCACCCGGTCCGGGGACTCCTCGCAGGCCACGAAGGTGCCCTGGCTCAGGGGATGATGCTCGCCGTTTCCGTCCACGGCATCAGGGAAATGGACGTCAGCGTCCGCGAACATGGAGTAGATGGTGTCCGGTGCGGCGGCCATTTCGCCCGCAGAGGCCAGCAGGCGCTCCTCGGCGTCGGAGAGGACGTGCTCCCGGGACCGCTGGATGTTGAAGATGCGGCGGCGGTACAGCTCCAGCTCCGGCAGGTCCAGATAGAACTGGGCCAGGCGCTCCTCGGGGATCGCCAGAATTTCCGGCGTCTCGAAGGCCAGGGCCGTCTGGGCCTCGACGTAGAGGGAGGTGCACTTGGCCGTCATGGCCTGGTAGGCCGCGACCCGGGTGTCCTCGTCGTTCTTCCGATGGGCATACTCCATCAGGTTCTCGAGGCAGAGCGCCAGCTCGTCGTAGCGGCGGAGGTAGTCGTACAGGGTCTCCGCCGATGCGCCGAGACGGCCGCGGTAGGCCGCGACCTCCTGCACCAGCGCCGCCGTCTTTTCATATTCGGCCTCCCAGGCCGCGTCACTCTCATAGATATCGTGAATGGCCCACTTGTCGCACTCACGAATTTCGCTGCGTTCCGGAATCTTTTTCGCCATAAAAAAGGCCCCCTTTTCTCAGTTGCTCTCAGTGTACCATATTCCAGCGCCAAAGGCAAGGGCGCGAAAAAAATGAGCCGGTCCTTTCGGGACCGGCCCTCCGCTCATTCCGTTTTCTCCTTTTCCGCCTGTGCCTGCGGCTCCGGCCCGCGGAGATACTTCCGGCAGGCGCGGATCACATAGATGACGGCGACGATCTCCAGCACCCCGACGGCGATGGAGATCATCGGCGCGACCGTTGCAAGCAGGCTGCCCGCCGCTGCCGTGACGGTTCCGATCCCGGTTTCCATGGTCACCATGCTTCTCTCCTCCTGTCTGAGCGTATAAAAAGTCCCGGGCCGGGGCGAACCCGGTCCGGGACCTGCTTCTTACTTCTCGACGACCTCGAGGATCTCCATGGGACAGGCCTTGACACAGATGCCGCAGGCGATGCACTTGGAGGCGTACTCGGCGTCCTCGGCCTTGACCATGACGCCGAAGGGACATGCTTCCTTGCACTTGCCGCAGCCGGTGCAGAGCTTCTTGTTGACCATGTACACGCCGGTCTTGGGGTTCTGGGTGATGGCGCCGTTCGGACATGCCTGGGCGCACTTGCCGCACTGGACGCAGACCATGGGCTTCGCCTCGCCCTTGCGGTCCACGATCTGGATGCAGGACTTGTCCGGGTCAAATTCCTTGTAGAAGGAGTTCGAACATGCCGTGACGCACGCCAGACATGCCATACAGGTGCTGCCCTTTTTAACCGTCAGTTTTTTCATAATGTCTCTACCTCACGTACAAAATTTTTTGTTTGGGTAAGCCCATTATAGCCCAAAAACCGACGAAAATCAATGCGCTTTCTTGCAACGTACCGTTGATTTCTTTTCCTTGCGGATGAAGTTCCGTTTTTTGAAGATACTAGGGCTATTCCAACGATCTGGAGGAAGACGATATGAAACGAATTTCCCTGCTGCTCCTGACCGCGGCGCTGCTCGCCGCGCTGCTGACCGGCTGCGCCGGGACGGGCTACGTCGGCCCCATAACGCCGGACGAGGCCGGGGACGCCGCGCCCGATCCGGACGGCGGCGGCTTCTTCTTCGACGGCGTCGGAGAGACCGGCCCGGACACGGGCCGTCCCGTCCCCCGTCCCCGTGGACTGGAGCAGGAACGCTGACGCGCGCCGGGTCTCCCGGCGCTACATATTATGTAAGTCATTCCCCGGGGAATTCGGCGCAGGGGACGCACAGGTCCTTCTCGAGGAAGGCGCCGGCGGGGCGGAAGCCCTCCTCCGCCAGGAAGTGGGCCGCCCGGGCGTACCGCTCCGGCAGATCAAGGCGCAGCGTCTCGCGGCCGAGGCCGCGGTAATAGCTGACGGCGCAGCCCACGAGCTGGGCCCCGAGGCCCTGGCCCCGGTACTTCGGCGCAAGGCCGAGGTAATCGACGGTCCCGGCTCCGTCCTCCTGCCCCGCCTGGGGGTCCAGCTGGAGGAGGCCCACCGGTTCCTTGCCCAGCATGGCAAAGAAGATGGCCGCCATGGGGGCCACGGGCACCGCGTCGTCTGCCAGCCGGAGGTACCAGTCGATCTCGCCCTCGAAGGGAAGGAACCAGAGGTTCCGGTCACCGCCCCGGGCCGAGGTCCGCCACCAGCGCTGGCGCGCCAGCGTGGAAATTTCCTCGCTGAGGTGCGAATTGTCGTCGGCGTAGTCGAGATGGAACGTGCTGTCCCAGGTGAGGTGCGTCACCGCCGTATTGTCGCTGTGGCCCGCCGGGTGATCCGGGAACAGGGCCTGGAGCGCCGCCCGGAGCGCCATGCCGTGGGTCACGACGGCAATGCTTTCTCCCGTATGCGCCTCTGCAAGCGCCCGCAGGGCCGCGAGGAAGCGATCCGTGCATTCCCGGAAGGTCTCCGCACCCTCGGCGCGCCAGCGGTCGGGCCGGTCCGTGAAGTCCCGAAGCTGCTCCGGCTCCTCCTGGCTCAGCTCCCCGAAGGGCCGGTCCTCCCAGACCCCAAGGCCAATCTCCCGGAAACGCAGGTCATCCTGCACCGCAAGGTTCCGGGACGCTGCCAGCACTGCTGCCGTCCGGCGGGTGCGGCAGAGGCCGCTTGCATAGACTGCCGCCAGCGGCACGCCGTCGAAGCGCCGCCCCAGGGCCACGATCTGCCGGAGGCCGTTTTTCGTCACATTGGAATCGTACCAGCCATGAATGCGGCGGTAGCGGTTGCCTTCCGCCTCCGCGTGGCGGATGAGATAGATGTCGCCCATGTCAGATCACCGTCACATACTTTCCGAGATCCTTTTTCATCTTGACCGCCGCCTCCAGCGCCCGCTCGGCATAGTCCCGGCCGTCGTTCTCCGCCTTTTTCCAGGCGCCGAGGATGCTGCGGGACGCCGTCACCACCGCGCCGTGGCCGAACTCGTCGAAGGCCGCCGAGGCCGCCTTGGGCGTGCCGCCCTGGGCGCCGAAGCCCGCCACCAGGAAGAAGAGGCGGTCATAGCGCTGCCGCATGGACGCGAGGGCCCGGCTGTCCGTGGCGGGCATCACCGCGCCCAGCTCCGAATAGCCGCACTTGCCGAAGAGGTCGCCGCTCCAGCGCATGGCGAGGTCCGCCATGGCCGTGTGGACCACCCGGTCGCCGGAGATGAGGTCCTGAACCTCCCGGCCTGACCGGTTCGAGGTCTTGACCAGCAGGAAGACGTTCTTCCCCTGCTCTTTACAATAAGGCAGGAAGGGCTTCACCGAGTCGGAGCCGAGGTAGCCGTTCAGCGTGACGCCGTCGCAGTCGTAGACGGTGCAGGCCGTCTCCCCGATGCGGACGCGGCCGAAGACGGCCTCGGCATAGAGGGCCGCGATGTGGCCCACGTCGCCGCGCATGGCGTCCAGCAGGACGTAGTAGCCCAGCTCCCGGGCGCTGGCGCAGAGCTCCTGGAGCACCGCCATGCCGGGCGCGCCGAGGGCCTCAAAGCAGGCCGTCTGGAGCTTCACCGCCGGGACCGTCTCCTTGAGGGTCTCGAGGATGGTGCCGCAGAAGGCGCGGTAGGCCTCGGCCAGGCCCCGGGGCGTCTCGCCGTGCTGCGCGAAGGCCTCCCGCAGCAGGTGCTCCGGGATCAGCTCCGGGCTGGGGTCCAGCCCGGCCATGGAGGGATTTTTGAATTTTCTGATCTTTTCCTGTAGGACGTCCATCGACATATACCATCACTCCCGGTGTCGTTTTTTTCAGTATACCACAAATTCCCCGGTGCGGGAACCGGATGCGCTTCATTTTTTCGCGGATAAGGGAGAAAAATCTGCGCATCCTAGGCTCGAAGGAGGAGTGAGCCATGAGATCGACCGGTTTTCTGTTGACCCTGGGCCTCGGCATGGCGGCGGGCGCGATGGTGACGTCGCTGCTGCCGCAGAACTGCGAGGTCAAAAAGGCCGTGGACTCCGCCGCGGAGTCCCTGGAGCAGGCAGCCAAAAAGGCCGCAAATTCCGTGGGAAAGTGATCCCTTCACGCCGGGCCTCCCGGCGTACATAGGCGAAGGCCGCCCGGCTCCGGCGCGCAGAACGGGACCGCCCCGCCGGCTCCGGCGAAGCGGTCCCTCTCTTTCGGGCGGGTCTCAGCCGTGCAGGCCGAAGGACACCGCGATGGCGTTATCCACCTGGTTCATCAGCGCGTCGTCCAGCCGGCCCATATGTTCCCGCAGCCGGCGCTTGTCGATGGTGCGGATCTGCTCCAGCAGCACCACGGAGTCCTTGCTGAGGCCATAGCTGCTGCCGGTCAGGTTGATATGGGTCGGAAGCCGCGCCTTGCCGGTCTGGCTGGTGATCGCCGCGGCGATGACCGTCGGCGAATGCCGGTTCCCCGTGTCGTTCTGCACGATCAGGACCGGCCGGGTGCCGCCCTGCTCGCTGCCGACCACCGGGCTGAGATCGGCGTAGAAGATGTCGCCCCGTTTCACGTTTGTATCCATTCGCTCCACGCTCCGTGAAATGATTGTCCGTCCCGCAGGACTGACATTAGTTTCCCACGCAGAGGCCGGAAATATACCTTGGAGGACTCCTCGACATTCTATGCGCCCTTATGCCCCAAAGGTGAAGCCTTCGACCCGGGCCGACAGCAGCAGGCCGCTCCCGCGGTACAGCTCGCAGCGCACCGGCACACCGCCGGAGAACCAGGTCTCGAGGATCAGCTCCGCCTCGTCGTAGCCGAGGCGGTAGGTCACGCGGTAGTCCGCCCCGTCCGCCCCGGCGCAGTCGATGTAGGCCGAGTCCCAACACCGGCCGAAGACCTGCGGCGCATAGAGCGGCGTAGTCAGCGCGTCGTCCAGCTTCCCGAAGTCCAGCGCAGTGCCGCCGAAGGCCAGGGCCGCGTCCCGGTCCGTCACCGCGGCGGTGACGCCGGCGATGGTCTCCGGTTCCGTCACCGTGAGCCGCGCCGCGCCGCCGGTCTCATACTGCGCGTCCAGCGTGAAGGCATAGCCCCGATCCTCCACCTCCGTCACGACCGCCGCCCGGAAGCTGCACCCGCCTTCCTCCTGGAGCATGGACCGGAACGTGAGCGCGTCCCGGAGCGTGTTCTCCGCCGTGCCGCAGGCGGTGAGCAGCAGGCAGAGCGTCATCATCAGTACGGCAAGTCCCCTTCGCCGCAAGCCTTGTTCCCCCGTTCTTTCAGAATGTACGGGAGCGTCTCGATGAGGTCCGAGGGCAGCATCCCCCGCTCGCCCAGCCGCGCGGCGCACCGGTCCCCCGCCGCACCGTGGACATAGGCCGCCAGGGCCGCCGCCGTGAGCGGAGACAGACCGTCCGCCAGGAATACCGTCAGGATGCCGGAGAGCACATCACCGGAGCCGCCGGTCGCCATGCCCGGGTTCCCGGTCCGGTTGCGCCAGGTCGTCTCCCCGTCGGAGATCAGTGTCCGGTGCCCCTTGCGGAGCACGATGCAGCCCGTCTCCCGGGCCAGCGCCATGGTCTCGCCATAGCGCCCCAGGGGCGGTCCCTCATAGAGCCGCGCGAATTCGCCGTCGTGGGGCGTCAGCACCACGGGCGCGCGCCGCTCCCGCAGAATATCCTTATGCCCGGCGAGCGCGTTTATACCGTCGGCGTCCAGCAGCACGGGGCAGCGCGCCGCCCCGAGGAGCCGCCGCAGCAGTTCCCGCACCCCGTCGGACTGCCCGAGACCCGGCCCGAAGAGCACGGCGTCCGCCTGCCCGAGCCTGGGAGAGGCCGCGTTCAGGGCCTCCGGCGTGAGCCGCCCCGCCTCATCGCAGGGCAGCGGGAAGACCACCGGCTCCTCCAGCCCCGCGGCCACAATGGGATAGATCTTCTCCGGCACGCCGAGAAACACCAGCCCGGCCCCGGACCGCAGCGCCGCCCGGGCCGCGAGCCGCGCCGCGCCGGTGAAGCCCACGCTGCCGCAGAGCAGCAGGAGCCGCCCGCAGTCGCCCTTATGTGCCTCCCGGGGTCGCGGCGGCAGCAGTCGCCCGATGTCCTCCCGCCGCATCTCCCGGTACCGTTCCGCTGTAACGCGCATTCTGACCGCTTCCCTTCTCCCGGCAGCGCCGGGCCTGAGATTTTCTTAAATTGTACCCCCGTTTCTGAAAAACGTCAATATTTTCCCGTCCAAAGCCCTTGCAAGGGCGGGAAAACTGTGGTAAGATAGCGCATGAAAAAAGCGATGAACGGGCAGTCCGGACGCGGCTGCGCAGCAACAGAGAGGGCGGGACGCTGGAAGCCGCCTGCTGCGGGCGTCAGGGCCTTCTCCCGGGAGCTGCGGCCTGAACCAGGAGTAGGGCTTGCCGGTCGGCCCCGTTACAGGCGTCAAGTGCGCTGTCAGGCGAACTGCGGGTGGTACCGCGGAAGTTGTGCTTCCGTCCCGAGGGGATGGGAGCTTTTTTGCGCCCTCCGGTGCAGCAATAGAAGAAAAAGGAGCGATACAATGAAAGAGCAGTTGGAGCAGATCAGGCAGCAGGCCCTCAGCGCCATGGACGCCGCCCGGGATGCGGCGGAGCTGGACAGCCTCCGCGTCCGCTTTCTGGGCAAGAAGGGCGAGCTGACCGCCATGCTCAAGCAGATGGGCAAGCTCTCCGCCGAGGAGCGCCCCGTCATGGGCCAGGCCGCCAACGCGGTCCGCGCCGCCATCGAGGAAAAGCTGGAGGACCGCAGGACGGCCCTGCACGCCGCAGCCCTGGAGGCCAGGCTGCGCGCCGAGCAGGTGGATGTGACCATTCCCGGCGTGCCCGTGGAGCTGGGCCACAAGCACCCCATGAACAAGGCCCTGGACGAGGCCACGGACATCTTCGTCAGCATGGGCTTCACCGTGCTGGAGGGCCCGGAGGTCGAGCTTTCCGAGTATAACTTCACGAAGCTGAACACCGGCGAGGGCCACCCCGCCCGGGACCGCAGCGACACGTTCTACATCACCGATGACGAGAGCGTCCTGCTGCGCACCCAGACCTCCCCGATGCAGATCCGCGTCATGGAGAAAATGAAGCCGCCCATCCGCATCATCGCGCCGGGCCGCGTCTACCGCAAGGACGAGGTGGACGCCACCCACAGCCCCATGTTCCACCAGATCGAGGGCCTCGTCGTGGACGAGGGCATCACCATGGGCGACCTCAAGGGCACCCTGGAGATGCTGGTCAAGAAGCTCTATGGCGAGGACTCCGTCATCCGCCTGCGTCCCCACCACTTCCCCTTCACGGAGCCGAGCTGCGAGGTGGACGTGCAGTGCTTCAAGTGCCACGGTGCCGGCTGCCCCACCTGTAAGGGCGAGGGCTGGATCGAGCTGCTGGGTGCGGGCATGGTCCATCCGAAGGTGCTCGCGGGCTGCGGCATCGATCCGGAGAAGTACTCCGGCTTCGCCTTCGGCATCGGCCTCGAGCGCATGGCCATGCGGCGGTTCCAGATCAGCGATATGCGCCTGATCTTTGAAAACGACATCCGCTTCCTGTCCCAGTTTTAAGGAGGCGCCCTTATGAATCTTTCGAGAAAATGGCTGAGCGAGTACGTGGACATTACGGCCACGGACAAGGAATACAATGACGTCATGACCATGGCGGGCCAGAAGGTGGAGACCACCGCCCGCATGGACGCGGACATCAAAAACGTGGTCGTGGGCAAGGTCCTCTCCATGGTGCGCCACCCCAATTCCGACCACATGTGGATCTGCCAGGTAGACGTGGGCAGGGAGGAGCCGGTCCAGATCGTCACCGGCGCGCAGAACGTCCACGAGGGCGACCTGGTGCCCGCGGCGCTCCACAACTCCTGGCTCCCCGGCGGCGTCCACATCACCAAGGGCAAGCTGCGCGGCGAGGCCTCCAACGGTATGCTCTGCTCCTTCCAGGAGCTGGGCCTCACCCAGCACGACGTGCCGGGCGCCTACGCCGACGGCATCTGGATCCTGAACGACGAGGACTGCCGCGTCGGCCAGGACATCAACGAGGTCATCGGCAACGACGACTCCATCGTCGAGTTTGAGATCACCAACAACCGTCCGGACTGCTACAGCCTGCTGGGCCTGGCCCGGGAGACCGCCGCCGCCTTCAACGTGCCCATGAAGCACCACGAGCCGGTGGTGAAGGGCGGAGCCGAGGGCTGCCTGCCCGATCTGCTGGACGTCGAGGTCCCGGCCACGGACCTCTGCCTGCGCTACAGTGCCCGGGTCGTGAAGAACGTGCACATCGCGCCGTCGCCGAAGTGGATGCGCCAGCGCCTCCGCGCCGCGGGCATCCGGCCCATCAACAACATCGTGGACATCACCAACTACGTCATGCTCGAGTACGGCCAGCCGATGCACGCCTTTGACTA
>CALICR010000116.1 GCA_938049125.1 uncultured Clostridia bacterium | reverse complement strand
GGTATCCCCGTGGAGGAGCGGCTGCTGCCCGTCGAGGAGCTGTTCGCCGCCGCGGAGCAGGGTACGCTGAAGGAGGCCTGGTGCGTCGGTACTGCTGCCGTCGTGTCCCCCATCGGTGCACTGAGCTGGAACGACCGGACCTACCCAGTGAACGGCGGGGCCATCGGCGCGCTCTCCCAGCGGCTCTACGACGAGCTGACGGGCATCCAGTGGGGCCGGAAGGCAGACCCCTTCGGCTGGACCTGCAAAGTCTGAAAAAATTGCGGCGGAGCACGGTTTTTGTGCTCCGCCGCCGTTTGATTGCTTGACCCAGTCGGATTATTATACTAGGATAGAGGCAGAAAGGGGGCCGCGCCATGTTTTACCACGCCTCGCCCGTGCCCGGACTTCACCGGCTGGAGCCGCGCAGTTCGAACCACGGCGTGCCGCTGGTCTACTTCTCCAAAAAGCGGGAAAACGTCCTCGTCTACCTCAGCAACGCCGTCGAGCGATGCTGCCGGGAGACGGGCTTCGCCTGGGACGGCCCTTGGCAGAAGTGGGGGCCTTACGGTTTCGACGGAAACGGGCGGCTGCGGCTCGAGGAATACTACCCCGACGCGCTCCGACGGACCTACGCGGGCGTGTCCGGGTACATTTACGCCGCGGAGACGATTCCGGAATCCGACTTCCCGCTGCACATCCCGGACGCCGCCGCCAGCGCCGTCCCCGTAGACGTGGGCGAGCCGGAGTTCGTGCCGGACGCCTATGAAGCAATCCTCGAAGCAGAGCGCCGCGGCCTGCTGGCGGTCCTTCGCTATGAAGACAGCTCCCCCGCCCAGCACCGCTGGCTCCGGGAAACCATCCCTGCCGAGTACGTCGCCGCCGAGGCTCACCCGGAGTACCGTCATTTCCTGCGCTGGGCCTTTCCGGACCTCATACACCTGACTGACGCGTAAAGAGGAAGCATCGATGGTGACTTACATTCTCATGGCGATCATCACGCTCAGCTATCTCGCGCTTATCCTCTTCCGCCGCAGGGGCAGGGCGAACCCGCAGATTACCGGCCCGATCTTTCTGGTCCAGGGCGTCCTCTGGATCATTCTGGCCGCGCTCAACTGGAACGACGTTCTCACGGTGACCAGGGTCGCCTGCGTCGTGGTCACGGTCCTGTCCTTTTTCTCCGGCATTTACATGCTCACCCGCCGCAAATAAGCCCGCATAGACACAGAACGCCTCCGCACGAAGCACCGTGCGGAGGCGTTTTTTCAGAGCTGATCGAGCCGGAGCCATTGCAGCTCCGGGGCGCAGCGGCGGCCGATGGCGGTCAGCGTCCCGTCGAGGCTGATCTCCACGAAGCGCTCCACGCCCAGCTCCTGCATCATGGACACGCCGTCGTACCAGCGGACGGTCCGGGACACACCGTCGATGAGGTCGCGCCGCACCGGCTCGGGCCGCCAGACGCGGTCGCCGGTGCTGTTGGCAAGGTAGGGCGTGCGCAGGGCGTGCCAGGCCATCTTCCCGGTCAGCCGCTCCAGCAGCTCCGACACCGGGCGCATGAGCACGCAGTGGGACGGCACCTTGACGCGGAGCAGCTGGCACCGCACCGGATAGCGCTTCTGCATAAAGCCCCGGAAGTCCGCAAGGTCGCCGCGCCGCCCGGAATAAACGCATTGAAGCTCTTCATTCCGCGCCGCCGCATAGACCTCCGCGCCGGGATTTTCCGCGCAGAACTCCGCCAGCACAGCATCCGACAGGCTGTGCGTCAGCCCGTGGACTGCCAGCATCCCGTAGCCCGCGGAGAACAGCGCCTCCATGGTCCGGCCCCGGGCCTCGACGAGCCGCAGGGCGTCGGCGAAGGAAACGGCCCCGGAGGCCACGGCGGCGGCAAAGCTGCCGATGGAGTGGCCCGAGGTCACAAGGCAGCCGCAGCGCTCCCGCGCCGCCGCCGTCAGCACCGTCTCCGCCAGGAAGATGCAGAGCTGGACGTTCTCGTTGGAGTCCATGGTCTCCGCCGCGTCCAGATCCGTGATGCGCCGCCCGAGGACGTCCCCGGCCTCCTCGAAGCGCAGGCGCTTCTCCGCCGAGTCCGGCACGTCCCGGAGCATCCCCGGATACTGCCAGCCCTGGCCCGTGTACAAAAATGCCGCTTCCATGCGCTTTCCTCCTAGAGCCGGTCCGTCAGACGGCAGCCGTCCCTTGTCTTTTGCAGAAATTCCGGCGCGTCCGAGGCGTATTCCGCCAGCGCCGTCCAGCCATTGGGCGTCTCGAGCACTGCGTCCACTCGCCGCCCAAGCCACCGGAACGCCCCGAGCAGGTCCCGGGCCGCGGCCCGGTCAAACTGCGCCGTGTCCACCCGCACCAGGAGATCGATGTCGCTCGTCTCCGTCGTGACGGCGCAGCCGGAGGCCAGCTCAAAGCTGAGGCTCCCGGTGACGCCGAGGCTCCGGACGCCGGAAAAGGCGCGCCCCGGCTCCAGCAGCTCCGCCCGGAGGGGCCGGAACGCCGCCGCCCAGACCGCGCTGCCCGCCTCGCCGCAGAGCAACGCGCGCAGCAGCTCCTCCGGCGTCCTGATGTCCGCCGCCGCTTCTGGCCGCAGGGCGCAGGCGAAGCGCTGGGACTTCTCCGCCCCGCGGAGGCCGACGGGGATGCCCGCCGCCTCCCGGCCCCGCCGGACCACGGCATAGGGCGCGCAGGCCAGCATCCGGGACGCCCAGGGGGGCAGCGCCCGGTCAAAGGCCGGACTCTGCCCCTCTGTGATCTTCAGTAAATCGTAAACGCGGAACTCAGCCATTCCAGGCTTCCCGCATTCTGCGGCGCACCTCGGCGGAGAGGCGCCGGTAATCCGCGCCGTTCGGGGTCTCGAGCCGGTAGCTCAGGCGGTTGCCCCAGCTCCGGGACGCCGCGGCGCCCGCGGCCAGCTCCTGCTTCACGGCCTCGGCGTCGGCGTCGGTCGGATGGTCGTGATCCGCAAAGCAGAGCAGCTTGTTGACGGCGCCGAGCCGGTTGAAGGAATGAATGTCATAGGCGATGGCCGCCACCTTATCCGCCGCGTCGTCCATGTCGGCGATGGAGCGCTTCGTGATGCGCGCCGCGGACTTCTTGGACATGGCGTGGACCGTGATGGTTTCGTCATCCAGGGAGAGCATATAGCTGCCCTGGAGGCCGTGGGCCAGGAACGCGCCGGAAATGGCGTTGCCGACGATGAAGGTCACCACCGGATGCCCGGCGTGCCGCGCGTCCGCATAGGCGTTGACCGAGGCGGCGCAGCTCAGGAAGATGCCGTTGTACTCCTCGCGGTAGCCGTAGGCCTGGCTCGGCACGTCCACCAGCGCGGTGATGGCACGCTTTTCCGCCTTGTCCTTGTCCTCCTCCATGGTGGCGCGGACGATACGGGCCAGCTCCCAGCCCTGCTGGAGGCCCACCTCGCCCTTGACCGTCCGGGGATAGGCCGTATTCGCGTCCGGCACCACGGCGATGACGCGGCAGGGCTTACCGCCCACGGTGATGTCCGCCGCCAGCACGGACCCGACGGTGGTCTCGACGGGGGTTCCGCCCTTCGTCAGCGCCTCGAACCAGACGCGGCCGCGGCTGTGGGCCGGGGCGGTCTGGCCCGCCGCGGGACCCGGGGCCGCCGCGTCCACCAGGGCGCGGTAGTGCTCCAGCATCGTGCTGCGGTGGGCGGGGATGCCCTTCTCCATGCAGGCGGCCACGGCCTCCTGCATCTCGCGCAGGGAATCATGGACGAGTACGTCCGCCAGGCCCTGCTCGACCCGGTGCGCACCGCCGATGGTGCGGTAGGTGAAGGCCTTGTCCGAGGAATCCCACTCGCCGCGGCCCGCCTCCTGCTCGATGACCTCGGGGCCGTTCAGCGTCAGACGCCCCTCTCTGGTCATGATGAGGTAGCTGAACAGGCCGCTGGTCATGGACATGCCGCCGAAGCAGCCCACCTTACCGGGAATCAGCGCGATGACCGGCACGAAACTGCGCACCTGCACCAGCAGGTCCTGGATCTCCGCAATGGCCAGCAGACCCAGGTTGGCCTCCTGGAGCCGCACGCCGCCGGTGTCCATGACGATGATGGGCTGGACCTTCCGGCCCGCCTGATTCTCCGCCAGCACCAGCTCCAGCGCCGCGGCGAACTTGGCTCCGGCGATCTCGCCGATGCCGCCGCCCTGGAATTTGCCCTCCATGGCGATGACCACGGCGTCGGCGCCGCGGAAGGCGCCGCGGACGACGATCATGCCGTCGTCATTCTGGGCCACGATGCCCTGGCCCAGCAGGTGCGGGGACTTCAGATGGGCAAAGGGCCCGAGCAGCTCCCGGGCGCTGCCCGCATCCAGCAGCGCAAAGGCCCGTTCCCGGGCGGACAGCTCCGTAAAACTCTGTTCAATCCTCATGTGCGCACGCCTCCCATGCCTGCATCAGCCGGAGCGTCACCACGCCCGGCGTCGCACCGAAATCGTTGATCTCCACCGCGGCGCAGACCGGATGCGCCTCGAAGAAGCGCTGGAGCACGCAGCTCCAGATCTCCCCGTTGCCGTCCTGGCTCGTGGTCACGTCCACGGTGGCCTTGCCCGCTGCGGCAGGCTCCATCAGAACTTCCAGATTGCCGGAGCCGACGACGCCCACCTGGGCGCGCCGCGCCAGGGTCTCCGACGCGTCAAATTCAAATCTCAGCTGTTCCATGTCAGGCTCCTCCTTACCAGCTCTTGAACTGGACCGGGGGCCGGTACAGGCCGTCCGACCATTCGACGAGTTGCTCCATATTCTGCGCCGCCAGCAGGCTCCGCTTGGCGTCCGTCACGGCGATGCCCAGGTCCTCCGGGAAGGCCACGAGGCCCGCGCGCCGCAGCGCGTCCGTCTCCTCCTTGGAGATGAGGCGGCCGAAGGGCGTCACGCCCGCGATGGCCTGGAGGGCCTTCCGACGGGCGGCAAGGTCGTTCGTGAGATAGAGGTAGGCGATGCCCTGCTCCGTGACCACGTGGGTGACGTCGTCGCCGTAGATCATGACCGGCGCATTGGCGAGGCCCGCCTGCTTTCCGATGTCGATGGCGTCCAGCTTCTCGACGAACACCGGCGTCACGCCGCTGCCGAAGGTCTCGACGGCCTGGACCACCAGCTTGCGGCCCTTGCCCAGGGGATCGTCGCCCTGCTTCATGGCCTGCCAGGCCTGAGTGGAATGGCGGCGTCCCTTTGGGTCGCTGCCCATGTTCGGCGCGCCGCCGAAGCCGGAGAGGCGGCCGTTCGTCACCGTGGAGGAGTTGCCGAGGCCGTCGATCTGGAGCGTGGAGCCGATGAAAAGGTCCGTGCCGTAGAGGCCCGCCAGCTGGGTCAGCGTCCGGTTGGAGCGCAGGGAGCCGTCGCGGCCCGTGCAGAAGATATCGGAGCGATGGCGGATGTACTCCTCCATGCCCAGCTCACCGCCGAAGGCGGTAACGCTCTTGACCCAGCCGCTCTCAATGGCGG
>CALICR010000115.1 GCA_938049125.1 uncultured Clostridia bacterium | reverse complement strand
CATATCGCCTACATGGGGGGCTTTTTGTGCTGTCCGCACAAACTGGAGCAGTTCACAATGCGCCGGGAGGGCTTTTTTACGTCGCGGCTGCGGTGCGGAGGCAGTCCAGCACTGCGGAGACCGGGTCCGGGCTGTCGATCCAGAAGTCCGGCTCGAAGCCGAACGTCTCGGGAATGCCCTGCAAAAAGACCTTCTGGGGGCACCAGAGCAGAATTTTCGAGTGGGGCAGCTCATAGACGCAGAGATCGCCGAAGCGGCCGATGCCCAAGCTATTGCAGCCGTAGAACGTCACCCGCGGCAGCGACGCCGCCCAGGCCACGGCCAGCTCCGCCGAGGAGGCCACCCGGTCGTTCAGGATCACGTGGAGCTCTCCAGCGAACAGGCCTGCATTTTCTGCTGGTTCCCCGCGGACCTCGGTCAGGCGATAGGGCACGTCCCGGACCTCGCCGGTCTCCTTGGCATGGACCAGCGTGGACTCCAGGGCCAGCGTCCGGACCGGATCGGCAAAGCCGCCGGTCAGGCCCGTCAGGAAGCGCTTCGGGAATTCCGAATTGCCGCCAAGGTTGCCGCTCAGGTCCCAGACCACGCGCCGGTACCCCCGGCACCGCCGCCCGGCTGCCTCGAACCGCGCCAGGTCCGCCGCATCGTCGCCCACGAAGCCGGCGCTGGCGATGACCGCCGTATCGCCGACATAGCGCTCCTCCAGGAGCGTCTCTGCCGTCTCTCTGCTGGCGATCCGGTGGACCGGGAGCGTCACGGGATCAGCATCCCGCCAGACCGTGACCTCCGTCACCGGCTCCTTGGACCGGACGCCGAGAAGGAACCGCGCTTCCCCGCCCTGCGGCAGCGCCGGGAGGGCGCGCAGCGGCGCATCGAAGCGGACCGGCGCGCCGGAGGCCGCGTCGGCGTACCCGTCCCCGGCCCGGGCCAGCCGCAGGTCCGTCACATAGGTCTGCTGCTTCCGGTAAAAGCCCGCGCCATCGTCCTCCAGGGCAAAGGCCAGGTGCCCGTCGGACAGGAAGTCAAACTGCGCCCCGAACAGGCCGATGAGCGCCCGGGGCGTGACCGTCCGGGCCACGGCGATGGTCTCCCGGATCGCGGCAAAGCCGCGGCGGAACAACTCCGCATCATAATAAGAGTAGCCGCTGTAGGCGTTCTCCAGCACATAGCGCGCATAGTCCGCGTCCTCCGCCGCCTCTGCCGCGGAGAGCGACTCCGGCGGCGTATGGTACAGGCTGACGCCGCGGTTGAAGTCCCGCCGGAGCGCCGTCATCGGTGTCCGGGCGGAATAGGCCAGGTAGTCCGCTTCCTTCATCCCGTCCCCACTTTCCGCTCAGTTCGCGCCGTGCGGGTCCAGGCGGACGGAAATTTCGCCGCTCTGGAGCGTCGTGCGCTGTCCTGCTTCGTTTTCTACGATCAGGCCGCCGTGGTCATCGATGCCGACGGCCAGGGCCTCGGTTTTGGTCTCACCGGACCAGTAGACGATTTTTTTGCCCAGCACCATGCTCCAGGCGCGGTAGTCCTCCAGGTAGGACCGGTCCCGCAGGTCGGTGCATTCCTTTTGCAGCTCCTCGGTGATGGCGGCGACCAGCTCCGTGCGGGTGACGCCCTGGGGATGCAGCGCGCCTGCGCCCACGACCCCTTCCGGGAACTGCTCCGTGGTCAGGTTGACACCCACGCCGATGATGAGGCTCTTCGTGATGCCCGTCTCGAAGTCCGAGATGGCCTCCACAAGGATGCCGCAGATCTTCTTGCCGTCCAGATAAAGGTCGTTCACCCATTTGATCTCCGGCGTTTGGCCCGTGGTGCGGCGGATGGCCCGGGCCGTCGCCACGGAGGCGCGGGTCGTGACAGACACGGCGTCCGTCACAGGCAGATCCGGGTGGACCACCAATGTCAGATAGATGCCGGTGCCCGCCGGGGAGTAGAAGCCCTTGCCCTGGCGGCCACGGCCCGCAGTCTGCTCCTCCGCCGTGAGGAGCATGGGGCGCGTCTCCCCGGCCAGCAGGCGGCGCTTGGCCTCGTTGTTCGTCGAGTCCACGGTCCGGAGCACCGAGACCGCCAGCCCCGGCAGGCGCTGCCGCAGCTCCGCCTCCGAGAGGAGGCCGCAGTCCTGCTCCAGGCGGTAGCCGCGGTTCGGCCCCGCCGTGATGCGGCAGCCCTCGGCCTCCAGACCGCGGATGATCTTCCACACCGCTGCCCGGGAGACGCCCAGCTCCCGCGCCAGCTCCTGACCCGACACCGACCGACCGGCCGCCTCGCGCAGGCGCTGCAATACCAGCTCTTTTTTCGTCATTTCGCCTTCGCCTCCGCCCGGACCGACTCCACCCGGAGCCGTATCCCCTTCTCCGCCGCGGCCTGCTCCGCCTTCTGTCGGATCTGCACCGCGTTTCCGTTGATGAGGTCCGCCGCCAGCTTGTCCTTCGCCGCCTGGGGCAGGCCCGCCACGATGCCCTTCGCCATGGCGGCGGGCATTCCGTTGGAGAGCAGCATCCCGACCGGGTTTCCGCTCGCGCGCAGCTTCTCCGCCAGCTCCGGCAGGAACTGCTCCACCAGGCTGCCGTAATCCAGCTCGTCCACCGTCAATTCCACCTTGATCATTCGGCGTTCCTCCGTTTCTTGATGGCATCAGTGTACCACAAAGGCCGGAGGATTGCAAGGAACGGGGTTATGATGACAACAAAGCGGCCCGCCTTTCGGCAAGCCGCTGCGCGTACTTGATCAACTAAAGACAGACAGCAGGAAGCTCCGCTTCCTGCCGCATTCTGTCTAAAATGTGCATAGCGGCCCGCCTTTCGGCGAGCCGCTGAGCCTTTCTCTTAGCCGAACACAGACAGCAGGAGGCTCCGCTTCCTGCCGCATTCTGTCTGAAATGTGCATAGCGGCCCGCCTTTCGGCGAGCCGCTGAGCCTTTCTCTTAGCCGAACACAGACAGCAGGAGGCTCCGCTTCCTGCCGCATTCTGTCTGAAATGTGCATAGCGGCCCGCCTTTCGGCGAGCCGCTGAGCCTTTCTCTTAGCCGAACACAGACAGCAGGAAGCCGGCTGCGATGGCGGAGCCGATGACGCCGGCCACATTGGGACCCATGGCGTGCATCAGGAGGAAGTTGGTCTTGTTGTACTTTCTGCCCACGTCCTGGGACACACGGGCAGCCATCGGGACCGCGGAGACACCGGCGGAGCCGATGAGCGGGTTGATCTTGCCGCCGGAGAGCCGGTACATGATCCGGCCGCCGAGCAGGCCGCCCACGGTGGAGATGGCAAAGGCCACGAGACCGAGGACGATGATCTTGATGGTGTTCCAGGTCAGGAACCGCTCGGCGGTCATGGTCGCGCCGACGGAGGTGGCCAGGAAGATGGTGACGATGTTCATGAGGGCGTTCTGGGCCGTGTCGCTGAGACGGTCGGCCACGCCGCACTCCCGGAACAGGTTGCCCAGCATCAGGCAGCCGATCAGCGGCGCCGTGGAGGGCAGGAGCAGGATGACGAAGGCGGAGACCATGATCGGGAAGATGATTTTCTCGGTCTTGGTGACCTCGCGGTTCTGCTCCATCTTGACGACACGCATTTCAGGCGTGGTCAGGGCCTTCATGATGGGCGGCTGGATCAGCGGGATCAGAGCCATATAGGAGTAGGCCGCGATGGCGATGGGCCCGAGGAGCTCCGGCGCCAGCCGGGTGGTCAGGAAGATGGCCGTGGGGCCGTCCGCGCCGCCGATGATGCCGATGGAGGCAGCCTGGGGGCCGGTGAAGCCCAGCACGATGGCGCCGAAGAAGGCGACGAAGACGCCGAGCTGCGCAGCCGCGCCGAGCAGCAGGCTCTTGGCGTTGGCGATCAGGGGACCAAAGTCGGTCATGGCGCCGACGCCCATGAAGATCAGGGACGGGTAGATGCCTGCCTTGACGCCGATGTAGAAGACGTCAAGCAGTCCGCCGTTGTGGATGATATCCGTGAAGGCGATGTGCTCAATGACCTCGCCCGTGGCGGAGGTCCAGGCCGTACCGGCAATGTAGGCGTCCCACATGTCCTGATGGAACATGTTGCCGCCGGGCAGGTTGGACAGCAGGCAGCCGAAGGCGATGCCGATCATCAGCAGCGGCTCGAACTTCTTGCCGATGCCGAGGTAGAGCAGCAGGCAGCCGACCGCGATCATGACCACATAGCGCCAGCCGCCAGACATAAAGAACTGGGCAAAGCCGGACTCGAGAGCCAGCTTTTCCAGGGTACCAAGAATGTCGAAATTCATTCCGTACCCTCCTTACGCGATCACAGCCAGAGCAGCACCGGTGTCGACCGTGGCGCCCTTTGCAACGACGATCTGTGCAATGGTGCCGGATTTGGTTGCGACGATCTCATTCTCCATCTTCATGGCTTCGAGGATCATGATGACGTCGCCCTCGTTGACCTTCTGGCCCTGGGCCGCGGTGATCTTCAGGATGTTGCCGGGCATGGGGGCCTTGACGACCTCACCGGCAGCCAGCGCACCGGCCGCAGGCGCGGCAGCGGGAGCAGCGGCGGGCG
>CALICR010000114.1 GCA_938049125.1 uncultured Clostridia bacterium | reverse complement strand
GGCAGCAGCTCGCCGGCGATCTTGTACATGTTGGGGATCATCAGCAGCAGGCCCTGGGAGGCGGTGTAGGTGGTGGTCAGGGCACCGGCGCCGAGGGAGCCGTGCACCGTGCCGGCCGCACCGGCTTCGGACTGCATCTCGACAACCTTAACGGTGTTGCCGAAGATGTTCTTCTGACCGTTGGCGGACCACTGGTCAACCAGGTCGGCCATCGGAGAAGAGGGTGTGATCGGATAGATACCGGCCACCTCCGTGAACGCATAGGATACGTGCGCGGCGGCGGTATTGCCATCCATTGTTTTGTAATGTCTAGCCAAGATAAATACCTCCTAAAGTATTATTTTATTTAGACGTCTCCATGATATCATAATTCTGCGGAATTGTAAATCGTTCCTTGGCGCAGAATTTTCAATTTTTATTATTTTCCCGGGAAATAATCCGGGAGGGCGGAGCCGGATGGGGAGGTTTGCAAAAGGAATTGCAAAAAAATCTGATAGGTAGTATAATATAAAATCATGATAGCCGCGGGGGAGGCTCCGCGGCGCGCCGGGGAGGCTCCGGCGCGGGAAAAGGGGGAGAACAAATGCTTTGCAGCTGCCGTTCCTTCGGGCTGGAGGGGATTGCGGGCTACGAGGTCGCTGTGGAGAGCGACCTGTCGCCGGGCCTGCCCGCCTTCGACGTGGTGGGCCTACCGGACGCGGCGGTCAAGGAGGCGCGGGAGCGCATCCGCTCCGCCATCCGCAACAGCGGCTTCAAGTTCCCGGTGAGCCGGATCACCGTCAACCTGGCCCCGGCGGGGACCCGGAAATCGGGCACCATGTACGACCTGCCTATGCTCGTCGGCATCCTCGCGGCCATGAAGAGCATCCCGCAGCCCGGGACGGACTGCGCTTTTCTCGGGGAGCTGAGCCTCGAGGGGAAGGTGCGGCCCGTCAACGGCGTGCTGTCCATGGCGCTGGCGGCGGCGCGCTTCGGCGTGAAGAAGCTGTTCCTTCCGGCGGAGAACGCGCCGGAGGCGACGCTGGCCGAGGGACTGGAGGTCTACCCGGTCGAGTCCGTGGCCCAGCTGGCGGCGCACCTGACGGGGGAGGAGCCGATCCCGCCCGCTGCGGCCTGGGAGCCGGAGCCGCCGCGGTATGCCGGGCTGGACTTCGCCGACGTCAAGGGCCAGGAGCAGGCCAAGCGCGCCATGGAGATCGCCGCCGCGGGCGGCCACAACCTGCTGCTCATCGGCCCGCCCGGCTCCGGCAAGAGTATGCTCTCCAAGCGCCTGCCCTCCATCCTGCCGGGCATGACCCGGGACGAGGAGCTGGAGGTCACGCAGATCTACTCGGTGCTAGGCCAGGTGTCGCGGCGCGCGCCGCTCATCACGGAGCGGCCCTTCCGCAGCCCGCACCACACCATCTCCGCCCCGGGCCTCGCCGGCGGCGGCAGTACCCCGCGGCCCGGTGAAATTTCCATGGCCCACCGGGGCGTGCTGTTCCTGGACGAGCTGCCCGAGTTCCGCACGGATACGCTGGAGGTGCTGCGCCAGCCCATGGAGGACGGCTGCGTCACCATCTCCCGGGTCAGCGGCAGCGTTACCTATCCCAGCGAGTTCATGCTGGTCTGCGCTATGAACCCATGCAAGTGCGGCTGGTACGGCGACCCCTCCGGGCGCTGCACCTGCTCGCCCGCCGCCGTGGACCGCTACCTCAGCCGCGTCAGCGGCCCGCTGCTGGACCGCATCGACCTCATCATCGAGGTGCCCGTGGTGCCCTTCGAGGACCTGCGGCAGATCGGGCCGTCGGAGCCGTCCTCGGCGGTCCGGGAACGGGTCTGCGCGGCCCGGGACATCCAGCGGCAGCGCTACGCGGGCGACGCCATCGTCAGCTGCAACGCGGCCATGGAGGCGGCCCAGCTCCGGGCCTTCTGCGCCCTGGACGAGACCTGCGCCGGTCTGATGCGCCAGGCCTTCGACCGGCTGCACCTGACGGCCCGGAGCTACGACCGCATTCTCCGGGTGGCGCGGACCATCGCCGACCTCGACGGCAGCGAGGCCCTGGGGCCGCAGCACCTGGCCGAGGCCATCCGCTACCGCACCTTCCGCTTCGGCAGCCGCTGAGCCGGGCGTTCTGCGCGTTGATTTGCGGCGCGGACTGTGATATGATGGGCGAAGAAACACGAGACGCGCGGCCCTGACCGCGCGTGGAAAGAGGAACGAGCATGAACGAACTTTTCCTGCTGAAGCTGGGCGAGATCATCCTGAAGGGCGCGAACCGCCGGGTCTTTGAGGACCGGCTGCGCGGCAACATCGTCCGCCGGATGCAGCATTACGGCGATTTCAAGGTGTACATCACCCAGTCCACGGTCTACGTGGAGCCGCAGAGCGACGACTGCGACATGGACGGGGCCTGGGAGGCCTGCGGCACCGTCTTCGGCGTCATCTCCATGTGCCGCTGCCGCGGCTGCGAGAAGGACCTGGACGCCATCTACCGGACGGCACTGGACTACCTCGGCGACGACCTCGCGGCGGCGAAGAGCTTCAAGGTGGAGTCCCGCCGGGCGGACAAGCGCTTCCCGCTGACGTCCATCCAAATTTCCCAGGAGATCGGCGGACGGCTGGCGGAGCAGTTCCCGGCGCTGCGCGTGGACGTCCATGCCCCGGACTACACGGTCTATGTCGAGGTCCGCGACCACGCGGCCTACGTCCACGGCCCGGCGCTGCCCGGGGCGGGCGGTCTGCCCACGGGATGCGGCGGCCGCGCGGCGGTGCTGCTCTCCGGCGGCATCGACAGCCCCGTGGCGGGCTACATGATCGCCAAGCGCGGCGTGGAGCTGGAGTGCATCCACTTCTTCTCCTACCCCTACACCTCGGAGCTGGCCAAGGACAAGGTTCTGGAGCTGGCGCGGCTCATGACGCGCTACTGCGGCCGCATGACCGTGGACATCGTCGGCTTCACGGAGATTCAGGAGGCCATCCGGGACAACTGCCCGGAGGAGTATTTCACCATCATCATGCGGAGGTTTATGATGGAGATCGCCGAGCGCATTGCCCGGGACCACGGCGCGCAGTGCCTCGTGACCGGCGAGAACCTCGGCCAGGTGGCGAGCCAGACCATGGAGGCCATGACCGTGACCCATCAGGTCGTGAAGACCATGCCCGTGTTCCATCCGCTCATCGGCATGGACAAGGAGGAGATCGTCCGCATCGCCCGGCGCATCGGGACCCTGGAGACCTCTATTTTGCCCTATGAGGACTGCTGCACCGTCTTCACGCCGAAGCACCCGAAGACGAAGCCGAACCTTGAGGGTGTGGAGAAGGCAGAGGCCAAGCTGGACCGCGAGGCCCTCATCGCCCGGGCGCTTGAGAATACGGAGCTGGTCAAGGTGAAGTACCATGGCTGAGACGGCGGAGCTTCTCGAACGGTTCCGCGCGGCGGGGAAGACCCTCGCCACGGCGGAGAGCTGCACCGGCGGCCTCCTGGGGGCGCTGCTGACAGCGGTGCCCGGCAGCTCCGACGTCTATCGCGGCGGCGTCATTTCCTACTGCAACGCCGTCAAGCACGGGCTGCTCGGCGTACCGGAGGCGCTGCTGGAGGAATACGGCGCGGTCTCCTGGCAGGTGGCCGAAGCCATGGCCGAGGGCGCGTGCCGCGCGGCACAGGCCGACTTCGGCGTCAGCACCACGGGCCTGGCCGGTCCCGACGGCGATGGCTCCGGCAAGCCGGTTGGCCTCGTCTACGTGGGCTGCGCCGGACCAAAGGGCGTGACCCACCGGGAGCTGCACCTCACCGGCTCCCGTGACGAAATTCGGCAGCAGGCCTGCCGCGAAGCCCTGGCCCTCCTTGAGAGCCGGCTGGAGAAATAAAAAGTGAGAAAAACAGCACCCCGCGCAGACCAGCGGTCTGTACAGGGTGCTGTTTTGATTTGGATTTAACCGCGGCGCGCCTTGACGGCGGCGCGGACGCAGAGCGCGCCATGGATCAGCGCGCCGGGCAGACCAACGGGCCAGGGAAAGCCGAGAGAAAAGGGGAGAAGCGCCAGCAGCACGATGCCGGGGATCATGCAGACCGGTGAAAACCAGACGGGAATGCCGCCGGTTTTGCCGTCCCGGTAACACCGGTGACGGCGGATCGCCTCGCCGCAGAGCGCGGCCAGGAACAGCAGCAGACAGAGAAGCGGGAACAATCCGATGTGCCTCCTTCCCCGGAAACGGCGCGGCGGTGGGGCGGCTCAGCCGCCCTCGGCAGAAGTGACGCGGCCGTCCAGGGAGTCGAGGACGCCGTCGTTGCCGCTGGAGGCGGGCTCTGCGGGCGTCTCGCCTTCCTGGGGCGCGGCCTCCTCTCCGGTCGGCTCCTCTTCGGGCAGCGTGTAGCCCTCGTCGTAGCTGACGAGGATACTGCGCGCCGTCAGACACTCGACGCTCTCCAAGGGATTGCGGTAGGCATCCACCTGGACGAGGGAGGCGAGGTCCGCGATGGCGGAGAGGTCCGTCAGGCGGTTGTCGTTGAGGCAGATGTAATTGAGCTTGTGCAGCTTCGTGAGGCCGTCCAGCTCCGTCAGCTCGTTGAAGGAGAGGTTCAGCGTGAGGAGCGAGGAGCCATCGGGGAACTGCGGCGACCGCGTGAGGCGGTTGCTGGAGGCGTCGAGGTTTTCGAGGCCCGTCAGCGCCGCGGCGGGATCCAGGTCCTCGATCTGGTTCGAGACGAGCTTCAGGTCCTTGAGGGCTGTGCAGCCCCGGAGCGGCGTCACGTCGGTGATCTCGTTGGAGGAGAGGTCCAGGGTTTCGAGGGCCGTTTTATTCTCCAGCGGCGAGAGGTCGCTGATGGCGCAGCCTGAGGCGGTGAGTGTCGTCAGCGCCGTGTTGGCCGAGAGCGCGCCGAGGGTGGACACGGGGTTGCCGGAAATGTCCAGAACCGCGAGCTTCGAGGCGGTCATCAGCGGGCTGAGGGAGCTGACGGAATTGCCCGAGAGGTCCAGCGTCTCCAGCTCCGGCATGCCGCCGAGGGCGGAGATGTCGGAAATGCTGTTGTCCGAGAGGTCCAGGGTCCGGATGTTCTTGAGCGTCGAGAGGGCGCTGATGTCGCCGAGGCCGCAGCCGCTCAGATCGACCTCCGTCAGCGACGGGAGCGCGCCGACGGCGGCGAGGGCGTCGCCGCTGAGCTGGGTCCCGCTGAGGTCCAGCTTATCCAGCACCTGGAGGGCGCTGAGGGCGGAGAAGTCCTGGGCGGCGCTGTTCTGAACGGTCAGACTCTTGAGGCTCACAAAATAGCTGAGGTCCGCGAGGTTCGTGACCTCCGCGGGGACGGTCAGCTCCGTCATGGCCCAGAGGTCCGTGGTCATGATCTTCTTATGGCTGTCTACGCCCAGCAGGTCCCGGATCATGGCGTCAAAGGCCTCGTCCTGGAACGTGACCTCCTCAATCTCGCCGCAGACCGTAAAGTCGGCGGTGACCAGGGGACTGACCAGTCCGTCCTCGCTGACGACGATGGCGGAGACCGTGGTGAGACCGAAGTCCAGCGTCACCGGCTCCGTATAGGCGCCGTCGTTCAGGGAGGGGTACTCCTCGCTCAGGGAGTAACAGGCGGTGCCGCCGCCGTAGGCGAGGGAGAAGGCGGTGGGCTCCAGCGAGTAGCCGCCGTCGGGCTGGATGACCGGCGCGGCGGGGCGCAGGGCCATGAGCTGAGCCTTGACCGATTCACTGGCGCAGGCGGAGATGAGCCGCTCCGCGTCCAGCAGCTTGTCCTGCTCCACATAGACGGCGGAGAGCTTGCAGTAGAGCTCCAGCGCGTCAGGATTCACGGAAATGGCGCGGACCAGGGTGTACTCAGCTTTGGTCTCATTGCCCGCGGCGCTGTAGGCCCCGGCGGCCTTCAGGGCCAGGTCCGTGTTCTCCGGCTCGAGGTCCAGCGCCTTGGCGTAGAACCGTGCGGCGCGGTCATAGCGCCCGCCGCGCTCCAGCATCTCCGCATAGGAGGCGTACATGGAGGCGGGCAGGCCGCTGTGGTAGATGAAGAAATACCAGAAGCCCGTCCCCAGCAGAGCGAGGACCAGGACAAGGATCAGAATGGTGCGCAATACCTTATTCATATCGTAAGACTCCGTTTTGCCGGATGGCGAAAAATTTCCCTTCTATTATAAAACGGGAGCGGTGCGGTGTCAAGAAGCGGGAAACACACAAAGCCCCGGTCCATAGTTGGACCGGGGCTTGTTGGCACGCTGAAAAATCAGGCGACGCCATTCATTTTTCTGGCAATGCTGCTCTTTTTCCGCGCAGCAGTGTTCTTGTGCAGAATACCCTTCGCGACAGCCTTGTCAATGGTCTTGACAGCCGTCTGGTAAGCGCTATCGGCCTGCTCGCGGTTGCCTTCCGCGACAGCGGCGTCGAACTTCTTGAGGGCAGTCTTCAGAACGGACTTGGCCTGCTTGTTCTGCTCGTTGCTGATCTTGGACAGCTCCACTCTCTTTTTCGCAGATTTAATGTTGGGCACAGGTTACACCTCCTCCAATAGCGTTTCAATCCTTGGAACCCTACTATATATAAAATATAAATAGAAACGGAACCAATCTCATGCAGTAATCTATTATAGCGGGGAGGTCCCATAAAATCAAGAGCTTTTTTCGCTTTTTCAAAAAATTTTCCGCATAATGCGCCGCGCGGCGCGGGAAACTCCGGGAGAGGTGGTAACGATGAGCGCAAGGACCGATCTGGCCCTGGAGGCCAAGGAACTGCGGGAGGCGGCGGAGCAGCCGCTGCCTGCGGGCGTCCGCTGCACGGAGCGGCGGGAAAGGGGCATCCGCATCACGAGGGTGGAAATTCGGAGTGCAGCGGGCGCGGAGGCGCTGGGTAAGCCCTGCGGGACCTACATCACGCTGGACTTCGGCGCGGACCAGCTGCGAGCGGCACCGGGGGACTGCGAAGACGTGCTGACGGAGGCACTGGAGGAATTGCTGCCCGCGGAGGGGTCCTGCCTCGTGGTAGGCCTCGGCAACGAGGCGGTGACGCCGGACGCCGTGGGGCCGGTGACGGCACGGCGGGTGCTGGTGACGCGGCACCTCCGGGAGGTGCTGCCGGACCTCTTCGGCCCGCTGCGGCAGGTGAGCGCTGTCAGCCCCGGGGTCCTGGGCGACACGGGCGTCGAGAGCGCCGAGGTGGTGGCCGGGCTGGCGGAGCGCATCCGGCCCGGCTGCGTCCTCGCCGTGGACGCCCTGGCGGCGGCGCGGCCCGAGCGGCTTTGCCGCTCCGTCCAGCTGGCGGACACGGGCATCATACCCGGCGCGGGTGTGGGCAATGACCGCCGCGCCCTGAACCGCGAAACCCTGGGCGTGCCCGTCCTCGCCGTCGGCGTGCCCACGGTCTGCGACCTCCGCTCCCTGGTCGAGACGGAGGCGGCGCTGATCGTGACGCCGGGGAAGATCGACGCGGAAATTCGCGTCGTCGGGCACCTCCTCGGCGCGGCCATCAACCGCGCCCTCCATCCGTCGATCCCGCCGGAGGACTTGGCAGAATTTGCGGCGCTCGGCGGATAGCGGCGTTATGTTAAATCAATATTCATTTTTTCGACAGGAATCGGGATGGGGAAATCTGTGAACAAACCTGTGGATACTGTTAAAAACTTCGGGGAAACCGGGAAATATCCGGCGGCATCCCAGTTCCCGAAGTCGGCCGCCCTGCATATTTTTTTGAATATTGTCTCCAGGGCGGGGCGAAATAATCTGCCTCCGTCCCCATGATTCGACGGATTACGGTAAACAAAACCGAGAAAAATGCGGCGAAAAAGTTCGAAACCGCGTTTTTTTGAGAAAATTGGGGCGTCATTCCGGTCAAAGTGACGGGCTCTGCCGAACTTGGAACCGCCGCGGCGGCGAAGGGGGAGTTATCCACAAGAAAAGCGGAGAATTCCGGAGCAATGTGGAAAACCCTGCTGCCGGTGCACAGCCAGGCGTCCGAGACAGGCGGGAGGTATCAAATCCCGTTTCCGGGAAATACTGTACCAAACATGGACGCGCCCGACGCGCCGCCCCGGCGGCCCGGCGCGGATGGAGGTACGAGGTATGCAGGGAAAAGTGGAGATCTGCGGCGTGAATACGGCGAAGCTGCGGACGCTGAAGCCGGAGGAGATGACGGAGCTGCTGCGCAGGTCACGGGCCGGGGATGCCGCCGCCCGGGAGGCGCTGGTGGAGGGGAACCTCCGGCTGGTGCTCTCGGTGATCCAGCGGTTCGCGGGCCGCGGGGAGAACCCGGACGACCTCTTTCAGGTGGGCTGCATCGGCCTCCTGAAGGCCATCGCAAACTTTGACCCCGGCAAGGAGGTGCGCTTTTCGACCTACGGCGTGCCCATGATCGCCGGAGAGATCCGGCGCTACCTCCGGGACAACAGCGCCATCCGCGTCAGCCGCTCCCTGCGGGACACGGCCTACCGGGTGCTCCAGTGCCGGGAACAGCTCATGAGCCGCCTGGGCCGGGAGCCGACGATGGAGGAGATCGCCGGGGCACTGGAGCTTCCGCTCCGGACCGTGTCGGCGGCTATGGACGCCGTGTCGTCGCCGGTGTCGCTCTACGAGCCGGTCTACACCGACGGCGGCGACCCGCTGACGGTCATGGATCAAATTCGTGACACGAAGAACACGGACGAGCGCTGGCTGGAGCAGATCTCCCTGCGCGAGGCCATCCGGAAGCTGGGCGACCGGGAAAAGCGTATCCTCGCCCTGCGCTTTTACGACGGCAAGACCCAGATGGAGGTGGCCGGGGAGGTGGGCATCTCCCAGGCCCAGGTGTCGCGGCTCGAAAAAAGCGCCCTCAATTCCATCAAGCGGTCCATCTGCGTCTCCTGAGCGCATCGCGCGGGGGAGGAGCGAGCTTCCCAGACATATTGTCCCGCGCCGCCGCATAGAGTAACGGAGGAGGTGTGCGCATGGTGGAACGCTTATCGGAAATTCGCTGCAAGGAAGTCATCAACGTGGCCGACGGCTGCCGCCTGGGCTATGCGGAGGATTTCGAGATCGACCTGCACGAGGGGCGGCTCGCCGCCCTGCTCATCCCGGGGCCGTGCCGCTTTTTCGGACTCTTCGGCCGGGACTCGGACTATGTGGTGCCCTGGCCCGCCGTGAAGAAGATCGGCAGCGACATCATCCTCGTGGAGGTCGTGCCGGACCAGATCCGGCGGCCCAGGCCAAAGCGGAAGGTTTTTTCAAAATAATTCCCGGAAAACACTTGCAATTTGAAGACGAAACCGCTATAATAGCATGGCGCGAAAAAGCGTGAACTTCACACACCCTAGGATCCTTTGCTCCGGTGCCCGGTGCCCGGTGTTCCGGGTGGGGCGGAGGGGATGAGAGGGGTGGAGGGAAAACAAACGAAAAGGAGAAATATCACTATGGCAGTCGTATCCATGAAGCAGCTGCTGGAGGCCGGCGTTCATTTCGGCCAGATCGGAAGAGCGTCGTGT
>CALICR010000113.1 GCA_938049125.1 uncultured Clostridia bacterium | reverse complement strand
CGGCGGCAAGCCGGACTTTATCCAGGGCTCCGCCGCCGCGTCCCGGGCAGAGATCGAAGCCTTCTTTGCGGCCCAGGACGCCTGAGCGCAGGCAATACAACGCCCCTCCGCAGACGCGCTGCGGAGGGGCGTTTTCTGCCTTATTCCAGTTCGAAGGCGCCGGTATAGAGGCGGTAATAGGTGCCCTTCTGGGCGATGAGGTCCTCGTGGGTGCCGCGCTCGATGATGCGGCCGCCGTCCAGGACCATGATGACGTCGGAGTTCTGGACCGTGGAGAGCCGGTGGGCGATGACAAAGACGGTGCGCCCGTTCATCAGCGCGTCCATGCCCCGCTGGACCAGAGCCTCGGTCCGGGTGTCGATGGAGGAGGTGGCCTCGTCGAGGATCATGACCGGTGGGTCGGCCACGGCGGCCCGGGCGATGGAGAGCAGCTGCCGCTGGCCCTGGCTGAGGCTCTCGCCGTTGCCCGTGAGCATGGTCTGATAGCCGTCGGGCAGGCGGGTGATGAAGTCGTCGGCGTTGGCCAGTTTCGCGGCGGCGATACACTCCTCATCCGTGGCCTCCAGACGGCCGTAGCGGATGTTATCCATGACGGTGCCGGTGAAGAGGTTCGTGTCCTGGAGCACGATGCCGAGGCTGCGGCGCAGGTCCGGCTTCTTGATCTTGTTGATGTTGATGCCGTCGTAGCGGATCTTGCCGTCCTCGATGTCATAAAACCGATTGATGAGGTTGGTGATGGTGGTCTTGCCGGCGCCGGTGGAGCCGACGAAGGCGACCTTCTGGCCCGGCTTCGCGTAGAGCGAGATGTCGTGCAGCACCAGCTTGCCGGGCATGTAGCCGAAGTCCACGTCTGTGAGCTGAACGTCGCCCCGGAGGCGGGTGTAGGTGAGGGTGCCGTCGCCGTGGGGGTGCTTCCAGGCCCAGATGCCAGTGGGCTCCTTGGACTCGGTCAGCGCGCCGGTCTCGTCATAGCGGGCGTTGACCAGGGTGACGTAGCCATGGTCCTCCTCGGAGGTCTCGTCGAGATGCTGGAAGATGCGCTCCGCACCGGCCAGGGCCATGATGATGTTGTTGAACTGCTGGGAGATCTGGGAGATGGGGTTCGTGAAGCTCTTGGAGAGCTGGAGGAAGGACACAACGCCGCCCAGCGTCATGCCGCCGACGCCGCGGATGGCCAGAAGGCTGCCCGCCAGCGCCAGGAGGATATACTGGAGGTAGCCCAGGTTGTGGAGCACGGGCATGAGGATGCTGGCGTACTTGTTGGCCTGGAAGGCGTTCTCCCGCAGCTGCTCGTTGAGCCGGTCGAACTCCTCCTTCGTCTTGTCCTCGTGGGTGAAGACCTTGACGACCTTCTGGCCGTTGATCATCTCCTCCATGTAGCCGTTGACCTTGCCCAGCATGACCTGCTGGCCGATGAAGTGCTTGCCGGAGCGGCCCGCGCACATCTTGACGAAGAGCATCATGAGCACGATGGTGACGATGACCAGCACCGTCAGCAGCGGGCTGACGAAGAGCATGGAGAAGAAGGCGGCGGCGACGGAGATGACTGACGACGCGGTCTGGGGCAGCGCCTGGGTGATGAGCTGGCGCAGCGTGTCGGCGTCGTTGGTGTAGTAGCTCATGATGTCGCCGTGGGAATGGGTGTCGAAGTACTTGATGGGCAGCGTCTGCATATGGGCGAACATCTCGTTGCGGATCTGGCGCAGGACGCTGTGGGCGATGGTGACCATCAGCCGGTTGTAGAGGTAGCCGGAGAAGATGCCGATGCCGAAGGCGCAGGCCATGAGCAGCAGCATCCGTAGCAGCGGCGCGAAGTCCGGCACGCTCTGAGAGAGCATGGGGACGATGTAGCCGTCAATGAGGTTCTTCATGAACAGGGCGGCCACGGAGTTGGTTACGGCGCTGAGCACGATGCAGATGCACACGAGGATCAGCCGGGCCTTGTAGGGCTTCATGTAGGAGAGAAGCCGCTTGAGCGTGGCGCGGACGTCCTTGGGCTTGGAGGGAACGCCCTTGGTTTTCATTCTCATCGGAGGCATGGATCATTCTCCCCCTTTCTTCTGGGAGGCGGCGACCTCCTGATAAATCTTGTTGGTCTTCATGAGGTTTTCCGGCGTGTCGAAGGCGGCGACGCGGCCGCCGTCCAGGACGATGACACGGTCCGCGTCCTCCACGGAGGCCACGCGCTGGGCGATGATGAGCTTCGTCACGTGAGGCAGCTCATTGCGGAAGGCGCCGCGGATGAGGGCGTCGGTGTGGGTGTCCACGGCGGAGGTGGAGTCGTCGAGAATCAGAATTTTCGGATTCTTCAGCAGGGCGCGGGCGATGCAGAGACGCTGCTTCTGGCCGCCGGAAACGTTGGTGCCGCCCTGCTCCAGCTTCGTGTCGTAGCCGTCCGGCAGGGCACGGATGAAGCCGTCGGCCTGGGCCAGCTCGCAGGCGTGGACCAGCTCCTCGTCCGTGGCGTGCTCGTTGCCCCAGCGGAGGTTCTCCTTGATGGTGCCGGAGAAGAGGACGTTCTTCTGGAGCACCATGGCGACGGAGTCGCGGAGCGTGCGGAGGTCGTACTCCCGCACGTCGTGGCCGCCGACCCGGATGCTGCCTGTGCTGACGTCGTAGAGCCGCGGGATGAGCTGCACCAGCGTCGATTTGGAGGAGCCGGTGCCGCCGAGGATGCCGATGGTCTCGCCGGACCGAATGTCGAGGTCGATGTGGGACAGGGCGTCGCGGTCCGCCTTCTTCGAGTAGCGGAAGGAGACGTCGTCGAAGCGGATGGAGCCGTCAGGAACCTCGGTCCGGGCGTTCTCGGGGTTCTGGAGGTCGGAGACGGTCCGGAGCACCTCGTCGATGCGCTCCGCCGAGGCCCGGGAGATGACAATCATCATGAAGATCATGGAGAGCATCATGAGGGCCATGAGGATTTGGATCGTGTAGGTGAACATGCTGGTGAGCTGGCCCGTGGTCATGCCCAGCTCCGGGTGGTTGCCCGAGGCAATGATGGCCTTGGCGCCGAACCAGGAGATGAGCAGCATGCAGCCGTAGACCACGGTCATCATGATGGGCTGGTTGAGGATGATGTGCTTTTCGCCGCTCACGAAGCCCTCGTAGATCTCCTCGGAGACGCCGTTGAACTTTTCCTTCTCGTGCTCCTCGCGGACGTAGCTCTTGACGACGCGGATGCCGTGGAGGTTCTCGGCCACGACGTTGTTCAGCTTGTCGTAGGTCTTGAAGACGCGCTCCATGATGGGGTGGGCGCGGCGCATCAGGATGTAGATGGCGACGGCCAGGATGGGCACGGCGCAGAGGTAGATGATGCACATGGAGGGCCGGATGCGGGCCGCCATGATGATGGAGAAGATGAGCAGGGCGGGGGAGCGGAACGCGCCGCGGATGATCATCATAAAGGCGTTCTGGATGTTGGACACGTCGGTGGTGAGCCGGGTGACCAGCGAGGACGCGGAGAACCGGTCGATGTTGGAGAACGAGAAGTCCTGCACCCGGTAGAAGATGTCATGGCGCAGGTTCGCGCCGAAGCCGGTGCTGGCCTTCGCGCCGAAGTAGGCCGAGGCGAAGCCGCAGCCGAGGGAGCACAGGGCGCAGAGCAGCAGCTGGCCGGAGACCTTCAGCACATAGCTCATGTTCTGCATTTCGATGCCGTAGTCGATGAGGTTGGCCATCAGGGTCGGGATCAGGACCTCCATGGCGGCCTCGCCGAGGATAAACAGCGGCGCGAGCATGGACGGGAGCTTATACTGGCGCACGCTGCGTGCGAGTCGCTTGATCATAGATTTTTTTCCTCCGTTCTGGGCTGACGCCGGCAGAGCGACACGCCCATGTTGTTCATCATCATGCCGAGCAGCCGGTCCAGCTCCTGAATTTCCTCCGGCTGCATCCCGGCGACGGCCCGGGCCTCCGTCTGTGCGATCTGGCGCATGACGGCGGCGTGGCATTCCACGGCCTTGTCGGTCACGAGGACCTGCTTGCAGCGCCGGTCCGTCTCGCCGGGCTGGAAGGTGACGAAGCCCTTGGCCTGGAGCCGCTGTAAAATGCCGGAGACCGTGGGGTGGCTGAAATCGAATTCCCGCTCCAGGTCCCGGGGGTACACGGTGTGGTCCCGGTGCCGGACCAGATAGCCGAGAAAGAAGGACTGGGAGCCCGTCAGCCCCAGCTCCGCCGTGCCGCGGTTGATCTCCTGGGTGATGGCGGTGGAGAGGGCCTTGAGCTTCGGTCCGATGTGGTTGTGCTGTTCCATGACGCCTCCTTTCGGGCACGCGAATTGTAGCGTGCTACGCGTTTCTGTAGTGTGCTACATAATAACACGATAAAAAATAATGTGCAAGAGGCAAAGGAGACAAAAAGAACCGGCGGGCTTCCGCCGGTTCTTGTGCAGGATGCGGGGGTTGGGACACTCAGCCGATGTCCGGGACCGGCAGGGGCCGGTCGGGGTCCAGGATGGCCCGGGCGTCGATGAGGTCGTTCATGGAGTCCGGATAGTGGTACATCCGGTAGCCGTCGAGGTCGCGGCGGTTGCCGCGGAAGTAGTTGTCGCCCATCTGGTGCCAGGCGACGGCGTTGTCCACGTTGAAGAAGTAGCGGAAGCCGTCGTTGTAGAGCGCCGAGAACTTGGCGTTGCTGAAATCGTACTTTTCCATCCCGGCAATCTCCGCGCCGTGGGGGTAGATGAGAATATCCACCTCGCCGAGGATGGGCTCCACGGTTTCCTCCCACTTGTCGGAGTCCAGCTCCACGTCGACGGCGGAGAGCTCCGTATAGGACGGGTGGCCATAGGAATGGCTGGCGAGGATCCAGCCGTGGTCGCGCAGGCACTGGGCCACGGCCTTGGCGTTCTCGACCTCCTGCTGGTAGGCCTCGGTGCCCATGGCGGCCTCGTAGGCGGGCTTCGTGCGGTAGCCCATGACGCCCTCGTAGCCGGTAAAGGCGATGACGGCCCGGGCACCGTGGTAGGAGAAGTCCGGGTGCTCCTGGATGAAGCGCTCCAGGATGGGGATGAGGTCGTAGTCGCCGGTGGTCACGTTGCCGTCGGCGTCCATATATTCGCAGGTGGGGTAGCCGTCCTCACCGATGACGATCTTGTCGGCAAAGCCGTCGCCCTGGGGCGTGGCGAAGACCGGTGTGTCGCCGGAGCCGTCGGCCGCGCCGACCATGTAGCCGTAGTAGTTGACGTCGTCCTGGCTCATCATGAAGGGCGTCTTGCCCTCGGGCAGGCGAATTTCACGGTAGGCGAAGTGGGTGCCGTTCTCGTCCGTGACCTCCCCGGCCACGTCATAGGGCGTGACCAGCACGTAGCCGCGCTCGTAGAGGCTCTCAAGGATGGCCTTGAACTCGGGGATCGTGGTCATATAGAGGTTGTAGCCCTTCTCGTGGGCGTCGCCGTCGAAGGCGCGGCTGTTGTCCACCACCAGGGAGTGGAAGAAAATGTGGGTGATGCCGCTCATCTCCTGGTAGACGGAGAGCTGGCTGTCCTTCTCCTGGTACTCGGCAATCTTGTCCGTGACGGATTGGATGGATTCATAGCCTGCGAGGCCCTGGAGCAGCTCGATGGCCCCTTGATAGTCGTAGCCCGCGGCGACGAAGTCGGCCTTCTGAATGAGGGCGTCGGCCTCCTCGGTGGTGGCCTGAGCCGGAGGGGTCTCGGGCTGCTGACCCTCGCCCTCGGCGGGTTGCTCGCCGTCGCTTGGCGCGTCACCGCTCTGGTCTCCGGTGGTGGAGCCGGGCGTCTGGGCGGCACTGTCCAAGCTTCGGGTGAAGGCACGAACGGTAAAAATGATGAGGATGACGCAGACCAACAGGATGAGAATCAGCCGGATGAGCGGCCAGTAGTGCCGCAGGGCGCGCTGCCAGCGCGGACGGCGCTTCCGCCGGTGCGTGGGGTTCGGGGTGTAGGATTCGGGCATCTCAAACGCTCCCTTCCGCCGGGCGCAGACGCAGCCCGCTGAGATGACAAAAGTAGTATCTATAACAATAAGACGAAAATGCATCAAAAAAGTTGCACAGCCGATAAAATTTTCAGGATTTTCGGAAAATAGCGGGAGGCCCGGCAGCGTTTACCGGGCCTCCGCTGCGCAGTCGGGACGACCTTTTATTTGTGATAGAGCCGCGAGAACTCGTAGGCGGGGTCCATGGTGAGGTGGATGCCGAGGCGGCCCAGCACGTCCTCGTCCACCTTGGAGAGGATGACCGTGGCGTGGAATTCGCTGCCGCAGAGGCGGCTGAGCTGCTCCAGGGCCAGCTTGGCCGTGGGGTTCGTGACGGCGCAGATGGAGAGGGCGATGAGGACCTCGTCCGTGTGCAGCAGGGGGTTCTTGCTGCCCAGATGGGTGACCTTCAGCGCCTGGATCGGCTCGATGACCGCCGGGGCGATGAGGTCGATGGCGTCGTGGATGCCCGCGAGGTGCTTGAGGGCGTTGAGGAGGGCGGCAGAGGTGGCGCCCAGCAGCTCCGTGGTGCGGCCCGTGACGATGCAGCCGTCGGGCAGCGCAATGGCGCTGGCGGGGCGGCCCGTGCGGGCGGCGACCTCCCGGGCGGGCGGGACGCAGGGGCGCTGCTCCGGCGTCAGGCTCAGCGTGCTCATGAGCATTTCGAGCTTCTGGACCTCACTGGGGTCTGAGGTGCCCTGGCGCACGCCGGCACGGGCGGCGAAGTAGCGGCGGATGATCTCCTGCTTCGAGGCCTCGCGGCAGCATTCGTCGTCCACGATGGCGCAGCCCGCCATGTTGACGCCCATGTCCGTGGGGCTCTTGTAGCGGCAAGTGCCGTAGATGCGCTTGAAGATGGCCTCCAGCACCGGGAAAATCTCAATGTCGCGGTTGTAGTTCACCGTGGTCTCACCGTAGGCGTCCAGGTGGAAGGGGTCGATCATATTGACGTCGGAGAGGTCCGCCGTGGCGGCCTCGTAGGCCAGGTTCACCGGGTGCTTGAGCGGCAGGTTCCAGATGGGGAAGGTCTCGAACTTGGCGTAGTCGGCGTCGATGCCGCGCTCGTGCTCATGGTAGAGCTGGCTGAGGCAGGTGGCCATTTTGCCGGAGCCGGGGCCGGGGGCCGTCACAACGACGACGGGGCGGCTCGTCTCGATATATTCGTTGCGGCCGAAGCCCTCGGGGCTGACGATGAGTGCCACGTCCGAGGGGTAGTTCTCGATGGGATAGTGGCGGTAGACCCGGATGCCGAGGCCCTCAAGCTTCCGCTGGAACAGGTCGGCGGAGCGCTGGCCGCGGTACTGGGTGAGCACCACGGAGCCGACGTACAGCCCCAGCTCCCGGAACGTGTCGATGAGCCGCAGCACGTCGAGGTCGTAGGTGATGCCGAGGTCGCCCCGGCGCTTATTCTTTTCAATGTCCCCGGCGCAGATGGCGATGACGATCTCGGCCTGGTCCCGAATTTTCAGGAGCATCTGCATCTTGCTGTCCGGCTGGAAGCCCGGCAGCACCCGGGACGCGTGGTAGTCGTCAAAGAGCTTGCCGCCGAACTCCAGATAGAGCTTGCCGCCGACGGACTGCATCCGCTCTAAGATTTTTGCGGTCTGGAGCGAGAGATATTTTTCGTTGTCGAATCCGATCTTCATGGTGCGTTCCTGTCCTCCCTGCATCGTCCAAAAAACATTCCATTCTACATGATAGCCGCAGACGGCCAAAAAAGCAACGGAAGATTTTTGAAAATTCTCTATGCCCAAGGCGAAAGAAACTGTCCGGTATGGGTGGAAACCCAGGGAGGAGTGTGGTATAATGCCGTGGACTATGGTAAAATCGGAGTGAACCGGGAGCATGAAAAAACTCATCGACCGCACGACGGTCCGCTATGTGGAGATCGGCGTGCTGAATATGCTGTTCTGCACGGCCATCATGTACCTGCTCTACAACCTGACGCGGCTGAGCAGCTGGGCCTGCGCCTTCATCAACCACGCCCTCGGCGGCGTCATCAGCTACAGCTGCAACCGCCGCTTCGTGTTCCGGGAGAAGAAGCGCAGCCCAAAGACGCTGGCCCTGTTCGTACTGAACCTGGCGGTCTGCTATGTCATTTCCTACAGCATCGTCCTGCCCGGCATGAAGCGCCTCCTGGCCCACTGGACCCACCGGAGCCGCGACAACCTCGCCATGGGCGCGGGCGTGCTCCTGTTCAGCGTCCTCAACTACTTCGGTCAGCGCTTCGTCGTGTTCCGCGAGGCATGAAAAAACCCGGCAGTCTCCCAGGAGACTGCCGGGCTTGCTTTTTGCTCAGAGGTTGATGTCCTCGGCCTTGGTCTCGGCAGCGTTCAGCTTGGAGCGGCAGACGGCGCAGAAGCGCTCCACCTGCTCCGGGCAGCGCCCGATGTAGGCCTCCGGCTTCATGACAGCGCGGATCTCCGCCTCCGTGAGACCGAATTCGGGATGCGCGGCGAGGGCAGCAATGAGGTTGGCAGGCTCGCCCTGCTTCATGCGGGCGGTCGCCTCCATGGATGCCTCGCGGATGATCTCGTGGACCGCCTGGCGGTCGCCGCCGCGCTTGACGGACTCCATGAGCAGGTTCTCCGTGGCGATGAAGGGCAGGTACTCGGCGACGAACTTTTCGACGATCTTCTCGTTGACGTGGATGCCGGCGGTGACGTTCGCCATGAGCCGCAGGATGGCGTCGCAGCAGAGGAAGCCCTCGGGCAGCGAGATGCGGCGGTTCGCGGAATCGTCCAGGGTGCGCTCCAGCCACTGGTTGGAGGCGACCATGGGCGCGTTGGCGGCGTCCGCCATCAGGTAGCGGGAAAGGGAGCAGATGCGCTCGGAGCGCATGGGGTTGCGCTTGTACGCCATCGCGGAGGAGCCGACCTGCTTGTCCTCAAACGGTTCTTCCATCTGGCGGTCATGCTGCAAAAGGCGCATATCGCTGGCGAAGCGGCAGCAGCTCTGTGCGATGGAGGAGAGAACATTCAGAATGCGGCTGTCGAGCTTGCGGGGGTAGGTCTGGCCGCAGACGTCGTAGATACGGTCGAAGCCGAAGTCCGCCGCGATCATGCGGTTCATCTCGTCGATCTTCGCGGTATCGCCGCCGAAGAGCTCGAGGAAGCTCGCCTCGGTGCCCGTGGTGCCGCGGCAGCCGAGGAAGCGGATGGCGGAGATCGTGTCGTCCAGCTCCTCGAGGTCGAGCATCAGATCCTGTGCCCAGAGCGTCGCGCGCTTGCCGACGGTGACGAGCTGCGCGGGCTGGAAATGCGTGTAGCCGAGGCAGGGCATGGACTTGTAATGCTCCGCAAAGTCGCAGAGCTGACCCGCCACGGTGGAGAGTTGACCGCGCAGATAGCGCAGCGCCTCGCGGTAGAGAATGAGGTCGGCGTTGTCAGTCACATAGCAGGACGTCGCGCCGAGGTGGATGATGCCCTTGGCGCCCGGCGCCTGCACGCCGAAGCCGTAGATGTGCGCCATGACGTCGTGGCGGATCTCTTTTTCCTTCGCGGCGACGATGTCGTAGTTGATGGGCAGAAGATGCTCCTCCAGCTCCTTGACCTGCGCCTCGGTGACGGGCAGACCGAGCTTGTGCTCGGCGCGGGCGAGCGAGACCCACAGGCGGCGCCACGTCTCGTAGCGCTTGTCGGGAGAGAAGAGGTTCAGCATGAAATGGGACGCATAGCGGGAAGCAAGCGGGCTTTCGTAGATATCCTTCATCGGGAAATTCTCCTTCTTATTAAAACGTCAGAGGGCAGGCGAGGGGGCCGCCCGGCGGCGGTCCCCTGCGCTTCCTGTTGGGTTATCTCAGAATGATGGCGTCACGCTCTGCGCCGACGGAGACGTAGGAGATATGGCAGCCGATCTCCTTCTCGACGAACTCGACGTAGTCGCGGGCTTCCTTCGGCAGGTCCTCATAGCGGCGGACCTTGGAGATGTCGCATTTCCAGCCGGGCATGGTGCGCAGGACAGGCTTGGCTGCGGGCAGCTCGGCGGGGAAGGGGAAGTCGTCGGTGGGCTTGCCGTTCAGCTCATACTGGACGCAGATCGGGATCTTGTCCATGTAAGAGAGGATGTCCAGCTTCGTCAGCGCGACCTCGGTGGCACCCTGGATCAGGCAGCCGTAGCGGGTGGCGACCAGGTCGATGGGACCGACGCGGCGCGGACGGCCCGTGGAGGCGCCGTATTCGCCGCCGGCCTGGCGGAGCTGCTCGGCCTCGTCGCCGAACCACTCGCAGGTGAAGGGGCCTTCGCCGACGCAGGTGGAGTAGGCCTTGACGATGCCGACGGTCCGGTCCACCTTGCTGCCGGGCATGCCGGCGCCGACGCAGGCGTAGCCGGCGTTGGAGGAGGAGGAGGAGGTGTAGGGGAAGATGCCAAAGTCGATGTCACGGAGCGCGCCCAGCTGGGCCTCGAACATGATGTTCTTGCCGTCCTTCTCGGCCTGGGTCAGGAATTTCGTTACGTCGCAGATGTAGGGCGTGAGCTTGCTGCCGTACTTCTCGCACCAGGCCAGCATATCGTCGAGCTTATAGGGCTCCGCGCCGTAGACGTTCTGGATGGTCAGGTTCTTCCACTCCAGGATGGTGGAGAGGTGCTGGCGCAGGTACTCGGGGTAGCGCAGCTCGCCCATCATGACGGTCTTCTTCTGGTACTTGTCGGAGTAGACCGGCGCGATGCCGCGCAGGGTGGAGCCGTACTTCTTGTCCTTCAGCCGGGCCTCCTCCAGACCATCGAGGGCGCGGTGGTAGGGGAACACAATGGTGGCGCGGTCGGAGATCTTGAAGTTCTCCGGGGAGATGGGAACGCCGGCGGCCTGGAGGTTTGCAATCTCCTTGGAGAGGTCCTCGAGGTCGATGACGGTGCCGTTGCCCAGCACGTTGACGACGCCCTTGGAGAAGATGCCCGAGGGGATGAGGTGCAGGGCGAACTTGCCGTACTCGTTCACCACGGTGTGGCCGGCGTTGTTGCCGCCCTGATAGCGGATGACGATGTCATAATCGGCGGCGATCAGATCGACCATGCGGCCCTTGCCCTCGTCGCCCCAGTTGATGCCTACCACTGCGCAGTTGCTCATAGTGTGACGCTCCTTTTTCTGCCCCGGTGCGGGGCTTGTTTTTTCGTTGCAATGCCATTATAATAGAAAGGCCGATATAAGTAAAACAGAAATAACTTATACGAGAGATAAGCAAACGAGATGGGAGGCGCGGCGATGGCGGCGAAGCTGGAGCAATACCGCATCTTCAAAGAGGTGGCCGACGCCGGGAACATCTCCGGCACGGCGAAAAAGCTGTTCATCTCCCAGTCGGCGGTGAGCCAGTCGGTAAAGCTGCTGGAGGAGGAGCTGGGTGTGCGGCTCTTCTCCCGCACGAGCCGGGGCGTCAGCCTGACGGCGGAGGGGCGGCTGCTCTACGACTACGCGGTCAAGGCGCTGGCCCTGCTGGAGGCCGGGGAGGAGCGGCTGGCCCAGAGCCGCGAGCTGCTCACCGGCGAGCTGAGCATCGGGGCCAATGATACGCTCACCAAGTACTATCTTCTCCCGTTTTTGCAGGACTATCACCGGGCCTACCCGAATATCCGGGTAAAAATTTCCAACGGCACGAGCCGCCGGGTGCTGGACCTGCTGCACACGGGCCAGGTGGACCTGGCCTTTGCCACAGCCCCGGAGGACGACCGGCCCTTCACGCTGCACACCTGCTTCGACACACACCAGGTGTTCGTGGCCGCGCCGGACTACGGCTGCGACTTTGAGCGGGTCTATCCGCTGCAAGAGATCAGCCGGTTCCCGCTCATCCTGCTGGAGCGGACGGCCAGCTCCCGGCGGTATGTCGAGACGTTCTTCCTCCAGCACGGGCTGAAGCTGACGCCGGAGATCGAGCTGAGCAGCCACAACCTGCTGCTGAGTCTGGCGCGCATCGGCCTTGGCGTGGCCTGCGTGACGGAGGAGCTGTCGGCCTCGGCCTTTCAGCGGGGCATCATCCGGAAGCTGCACGTGGAGGAAGAAATTCCGAGCCGCAGCGTGGCCATGTGTACGCTGCGGGACACGGAGCCCTCCGCCGCGGCGTGCCGGTTTATGGAGTTTGTAAAGGAGGGGAATCCCAATGGATGAATTTACGAAGGCCCTGGAGCGGGCCATGGACGAGGCGGAAGCCCTCGGCTGCCGCATGGCGCGGCTGCGCCGGGACGTGGCCCAGTACGGCGGCGCGGAGACGGTGAAGTCCTGGCTCCGGCGGGACCGGAGCTTTGACGGCTTTGCGGAGCTGGAGCAGCTGGGGCGGCTGGACCTGTCGCCGGAGGCGCTGGCGGTCCAAGGGCGCTTCGGCACGCTGTTCACCGACGACGAGGTGAACCGCTGCTTCGAGCGGCTCTGCGCCGCCGGGTATTATGTTTACCGGGGGAATTGAGCGTGGAAGCGAAAAAATGGTCGGCCATCCGCCCGGCCCGGCCCGGGGACGCGGCGGCCATCGCCGCCATCTACGCGCCCTATGTGGAAAAAACAGCCATCAGCTATGAGTATATCCCGCCGGACGCCGCGGAAATGTCCCGGCGCATGGCGGAGCTGATGCCGCAGATGCCCTGGCTCGTCTGGGAGGAAGACGGAGAAATTCTTGGCTACGCCTACGCCAGCCCGGCCTTCCAGCGGCGGGCCTATGCCTTCCTGGCGGACCTCTCCATCTACCTGCGGGAGGACGTCCGCGGCCGCGGCATCGGCACGGCCTTCTATGCGGTGCTGGAGGAAATTCTGTACCGCCAGGGCTACTGCCGCGTTTACGCCCTCGTGACCGCGGCCAACGCGGCGAGCTGCCGCTTCCACGAGGCCCTGGGCTACCGGGTGTTCACGGTCTTCGAACAGAGCGGCTTAAAGCTTGGGGACTGGCACAGCACCGTCTGGTTCGAGAAGGTCCTGCGGCCCCAGGAGGGGCTGCTGCCCTTCCCGGTCTCCTGGCGGGACCTGAATCTCTCCGATCTTTTCTGAGCCGGAGGGACCGCAGCGCGCTGCGGGGCATAGGATGCAAGGGAGGAACGCATATGAAAATTTGTCTGTTCGGCGCGGCCAGCGATGCCGTGGACCCCGCCTACCTGACGGCGGCGGAGGAATTCGGCGCGTCTCTGGCCCAGCGGGGCCACGAGCTGGTCTTCGGCGGCGGGGCCACGGGCCTTATGGGCGCGGCAGCCCGGGGCGTCCGGCGGGCCGGGGCCGTCTCACCGGCGTTGCGCCCCGGTTTTTCGACCGGGAGGGCGTCCTTTATCAGGACTGCACCGAATTCATCTTTACGGACACCATGCGGGAGCGGAAGCAGATCATGGAGGAGCGCTCCGACGCAGCGGTGATGACGCCCGGCGGCATCGGTACGCTGGAGGAATTCTTCGAAATTCTGACCCTGCGCCAGTTGGGCCAGTACCACAAGCCCATCGCCATCCTGAACCTTCAGGGCTATTTCGACGGCCTCCAGATCCTGCTGGAGACGGCGGTGGAGCGCCGCTTCCTGGAGCCGGAGGGCCTGAGGCTCTACGGGATGTTCTCCGACGGGGAGGCGCTGCTGGACGCGCTGGAGCAAGAAAAGATTTGACGATTCCGCCCGAATCGGGTATGCTTAGGGAGAGCCTCGGCGCGCTCAGACCGGCAGCCCGGGGCATGGGAGGAATGGAAGCATGAACATTCTGGTGAGCGCATGCCTTTTGGGCGTCAACTGCCGCTGGGACGGCGGCACCAACGGACCGCACCCCGACGTGGCGGCCCTGATGAAGAAACACAACCTCATCCCCATCTGCCCGGAGATCATGGGCGGTCTGCCTACGCCCCGCCAGCCCTCGGAGCGGCGCGGCGAGCTCGTGGCGACCCGGGATTATCAGAACGTGACGGAGGAGTTCGAGCGCGGCGCGGAGGAGGCGCTGAAGCTCTGCCACCTCTACGGCTGCCGCTATGCCATTCTGAAGGAGCGCAGCCCCTCCTGCGGCACGGGTTGGATCTATGACGGCACCTTCCGCGGGCGGCTCGTCCACGGCTACGGCGTGGCTGCGGAGCTGCTGGCGTCCTACGGCGTGACGGTCCTCGGCGAATCCGAGGTGAAGAGCTTCCGATTCCCGGAGGATGCGCCGTAATCTCTCCGGCCCGCCGGGCTGCGCCGGAGGCCGGAGCATGGAAAGGAGCCGCGCCCATGTCCGAACGGGACCGAGGGCACGAAAGAGACCTACGCCGCTGCCGCTGCTGCGGCCCGTGCTGCAATTGTCCGCCGCCGCCTCCGCCACCCCCTCCACCGCCGCCTCCGCCGCCGCCGCCACCCCCTCCACCACCGGAGCGGTGCCGGAACTGCGCGGGCTATGCGCCCGGCTGCCTCACCTGGCTGCTGGGGATCGGCGCGCTGCTGGCGGCGCTGGTTACGCTGCTAATCTGAACAAACATAGGAGAACGCCCCGGATGCATCTGCATCCGGGGCGTTTTGCGTGGAAAATCAGTTGGAGAGCGTTTCGGTGAGCACGAGACCGGGGTTCTTGCGGAGCGTGAAGTCGATGCTCCAGCTTGAGGTGAACACCAGCAGGCTGTGGCCGCGGTAATCCTCCAGCAGCTCGGCGTCCGAGGAGAGGTTCAGCTCGTCCAGCGGGCAGGGGGCGCTCTGAATGAAGCGGAGCTGCTCGTAGGGCAGCCCCTCCATGCGGAGGTCTACGCCGTACTCGCTCTTCATGCGGTACTGGAACACGTCGAACTGGAGCGTGCCGACGACGCCGACGATGACCTCCTCCATGCCGGTGTTCGGCACCTTGAAGATCTGAATGGCGCCCTCCTGGGCGATCTGCTCCGTGCCCTTGATGAACTGCTTGCGCTTCATGGTGTCGCGCGGGCTGACGCGGGAAAAGTGCTCCGGCGCGAAGGTCGGGATGCCCGCAAAGCGGAACTTTTTGCCGGGCACGGTGATGGTGTCGCCGATGGAGAAGATGCCGGGGTCAAAGACGCCGATGATGTCGCCGGCATACGCCTCGTCCACGATCTCACGCTCCTGCGCCATGAGCTGCTGGGGCTGAGAGAGACGCATCTTCTTGTTGCCCTGCACATGGTAGAATTCCTTGTCGCGCTCGAATTTGCCGGAGCAGATGCGCATAAAGGCGAGCCGGTCGCGGTGCGCCTTGTTCATGTTCGCCTGAATTTTGAATACAAAGGCGGAGAAATCCGGGGAGAACGTGTCGATGACGCCCTCGTCGGAGACGCGGGGCAGGGGAGCGGGCGTCATGCGCAGGAAGTCCTCGAGGAACGGCTCGACGCCGAAGTTCGTCAGCGCGGAGCCGAAGAACACGGGCGAAAGCGTTCCGGCGCGGACGGCGTCCATGTCGAAGTCGCGTCCCGCGCCCAGCAGCTCGACATCGTCGCGGAGCTGCGCCGCGCGGCGGTCGCCGATGATGTCGGAGACGGCGTCGCTCTCGAGGTCGACCTCCAGCTTGTCTGCCCGGTTCTTGCCGGAAATGCCGGAGAAGAATTCAATGTGGCGCTTTTCGCGGTTGTAGACGCCATGGAACTCCTTGCCGGAGCCGATGGGCCAGTTGACGGCGTAGGTCTCGATGCCCAGCTCGTTTTCCAGCTCGTCGAGCAGATCGAAGGGGTCCTTGCTGTCGCGGTCCATCTTGTTGATGAAGGTGAAGATGGGGATGTGCCGCATGGCGCAGACCTTGAAGAGCTTGCGGGTCTGCGGCTCGACGCCCTTGGCACCGTCGATGACCATGACGGCGGAGTCCGCCGCCATCAGGGTGCGGTAGGTGTCCTCGGAGAAGTCCTGGTGACCGGGGGTGTCGAGGATGTTGATGCAGTAGCCGTCATACTGGAACTGCATGACGGAGGACGTGACGGAGATGCCGCGCTGCTTCTCGATCTCCATCCAGTCGGAGACGGCGGCGCGGGTATTTTTTTTGCCCTTGACGGCGCCCGCCTGCGCGATGGCGCCTCCGTAGAGCAGGAATTTTTCAGTCAGTGTCGTTTTGCCGGCGTCAGGATGCGAGATGATCGCAAAGGTCCTGCGGCGGCTGATCTCTTCTTTCAGGGATGCCATGTGAGTACCTCCAGGTATTCAGAATCGGAATGGGAATGACCGCAGCATATTACATGGGACCGCCCTCCGGTGTCTTAGATGTGCAAACGAATTCAGTTTAGCACGGTTCCGGCACTTTTACAAGCCGAAACAGGGGAAAACTCCGAAAAATTCCGGGGAAACGGCCCACGGCGTGCCGGGATGGCAGACAGGCCGGGCGGGGGACCGCCTCCGCCGCCGGAGTCGGACGCACGGTCTCTTCCGGGGTCCCTCCTGCATCTTATGCAGGAGGGAGCGCAAAAACGGTATCTGATATGTCAAAATAGGCGAAACAAACTGGGGAAAAACTGGAGGACTCTCCGAAAATGCCTGGCTTACTTGCATTGTTTTGCGGAGTGTGATATGATGCGTCCGATTTTGCGTTTTGGATTTCTTATATAAATACTGTTCAATTATTGCTTGAAAAAATGGAATATCGTGCAGAAGGCTTCGGGGGCTTCTGCAAAACCGGGATCTGAGATAAGGAGCGAAAAACATGAGTGAACTGAAAAAAACCGTCCTTTGTGACGCCCACATCGCGGCGGGTGCGACGATGGTGGACTTCGGCGGCTGGTACATGCCGATCCAGTACCCCACCGGCATCATCGCGGAGCACCTCTGGTGCCGCAGCAAATGCGGCATCTTCGACGTGTCCCACATGGGCCGCCTCCGCATCCGCGGAAAAGACCGCCTGGCCTTCGTCCAGCACGTGCTGACAAACAACGCCGCGGCGCTGAAGATGGACCATGCCCAGTACACGATCCTCTCCGACGAGCAGGGCAGCGCCATCGACGACGCCTACCTCTACCGCTTCGAGCTGGACGAATACCTGCTGGTCGTCAACGCCAGCAACACGGAGAAGGACCTCGACCACCTGCGGAAGCAGGCGGCGGGCTATGACGTCGAGCTGACGGACCTTTCGGACCGCTGGGACTCCATCGCCGTCCAGGGCCCCGAGAGCAACGCGATCCTCGCCGCCCTGGCGGACTGCGAGGTCAACCCGGAGACGCCGGTCCGCAACACGCTCCACATCGTGAAGTTCGGCGGCCGCGAGGTCTATGTGGCGGTCACGGGCTACACCGGCGAGCCGCTCTGCTATGAGCTCTACACCCACCGGGAGGACACGGTCTACCTCTGGAACCGCCTCATCGAGCTGGGCGCGAAGCCCATCGGCCTCGGGGCCCGCGACACGCTGCGCATGGAGGCCACGCTGCCCCTCTACGGCCACGAGATGGGCGAGTGCAAATTCGGCGGGAACCTGCCGGTCTACGCCGTGCCGCTGTCCCGCTTTGCCGTCTCCTTCGCGGAGGAGAAGGGCGACTTCATCGGAAAAGAGGCCCTGGCGGAGCAGCACGAGGAATACCTCCGCATCAAGAGCGGCGACTGCACGGACCTCCGGGTCCTGCCCGACCGCATCCTGCCCATCGCTCTGACGGGCAAGGGCGTCCTGCGCGCCGGCTGCGACGTCTTCGACCCTGCCACGGGCGAGTGCTGCGGCTACGTCACCTCCGGCACTATGATCCCCTACTTCGAGAGCGAGGGCACCGGCGCGGCGCTGCGCCTGACGGAGAAGACGGACAAACGCTCCCTGGGCATGGCCTATCTTCGGGCGGACCTCCGCAAGGGCGCGGCCGTCGAGGTGGATATCCGCGGCCGCCGCGTGCCTGCCGCCGTCGTGGGCCGTCCCATCAAGGTCGATTCGGGCCGCTATGTGGAGGCCGTGGTCTGCAAGGACGGAAAGCCCAAGGCCTGAGCGCCGCGTTCTTGTGAAATGGTACAAAATCACTCCCGTAAAACTGGGACCATTTCCCAAAAATAAAAAATGACTTGCATCAGATCTCAGATGTGCTAAAATGTATATAGTGAAGCTCTTTCAGGAGGGTTTCCCTGTTACATTTGCAATAATCCCGGATGATGATTTCAGGAGAGCGCGCTCTCAGAGCGCCGCCGAAGGAGCCTACGCAGAGAACTCTCAGGCAAAAGGACTGGAACCGGACGGGCCTCCGGAAAGTCCACCCTGTGGGCACCGAAGAAGCAATCCTGCCGCGCGGCACCCCGAAGCCGCAGCCCGGGAGAATCTTTCAGGTAACGAGACGGAGTGCGCCGCAGGGCGCATTCCGTCTTTTTATACTCCCTGCGGAACCGTGCACATCACAGTCATAAGGAGGAAATGAAAGAAAATGAGCGATCTGAAGCGTACCGTACTCTATGATGCGCATGTCGCTGCCGGCGCCACGATGGTGGATTTCGGCGGCTGGGACATGCCGATCCAGTATCCCTCCGGCATCATTGCCGAGCACCTCTACTGCCGCAGCGTGTGCGGCATCTTTGACGTGTCCCACATGGGCCGCCTCGACATCGAAGGCCCCGAGGCCGTCGCCTATCTGCAGCACGTACTCTCCAGCAACGTCCTGGCCCTGGACCTGAACCAGTCCCAGTACGCCCTGCTGCCCAATGCCGAGGGCGGCGTCATCGACGACGTCTATCTCTATCGGTTTGAAGAGGCCAGGTACCTGCTGGTCATCAACGCCGGCAACATCGACAAGGACCTGGAGCACCTCTACAACGAGGCCAAGGCCTTCGACGTGAAGATCACCAACGTCTCCGACAAGTATGCGTCCATCGCCGTTCAGGGCCCCAAGTCCAAGGACATTCTCCAGACGCTGCACGGCGGCGAGGAGCTGCTGGTCGAGAACGTCAAAAATGCGCTTGCGACCACGACCATGGAGGGCAAGCCCGTCCGCATCGCCAAGACCGGCTACACCGGCGAGCCCCTCGGCTTCGAGCTGTACTGCAACAGCGAGGACGCCCACTACTTCTGGAACCGCCTCATCGAGCTGGGCGCGCGTCCCACGGCGCTGGGCGCCCGCGACACCCTGCGCATGGAGGCGGCGCTGCCGCTCTACGGCCATGAGATGGGCGAGTGCAAGCTCGGCGGCGAGATCCAGGCGTATGCCTCTCCGCTGGCCAAGTTTGCCGTCTCCTTCAACGAGCGCAAGGGCGACTTCGTCGGCAGAGAAGCGCTGAAAAAGCAGTTTGAAGCGCTGAAAAAGATCCTCAACCGCGACTACTCCGCGAACGCCGATCTGCCCTACCGCATCCAGCCCATCTGCCTGCTCGGCAAGGGCGTGCTGCGCGCCGGCTGCCCGGTCTATGACGCCCGCAACGGCGAGGAGCTGGGCTACGTCACCTCCGGTACCATGATCCCCTACTACGAGACCGAGGGCACCGGCATCGAGTCCGTCATCACGGACAAGGTCGCCAAGCGCTCCATCGGTCTTGCCTACCTCAAGTCCCATGTGGTCACCGAGTTCGAGATTGAGATCGACATCCGCGGCAAGCGGGTCCCCGGCGTCGTCGTCGCCTGCCATATGCGTCAGGACGCGCCTCCCTACACCCGTCCCATCATCTATAAGAAGACCACCACCGAAGGCCCCAGCCAGGTCACCGATTACCTGCCGAAGGTCGCGGAGCTGTTCGTGAAGGCCCAGGAGAACCACCTATGGCGTCAGCAGCAGTGCATCAACCTCATCCCCTCCGAGATGACCCCGTCCCGCGCCACCCGTTTGCTGGGCGCCTCCGACCCCACCGGCCGCTACGCCGAGCACAAAAAGCAGAAGGCGTTCGACGATGCGGATATTCCCTACTATCAGGGCACCAAGTTCATCGTCGCCTGTGAGCAGCTGCTGCAGGCGGAGATGCGCAAATTCCTCGGCGCGGCGCAGGTCGAGACCCGCTGCACCTCCGGTCAGATGTCCAACACTGCGGTGTTCTCCTCGCTGATGGACTTCAAGAACCGCGTGGACCGCAAGTGCCAGCCCCGGCGTCTCGGCTGGATCATGAACAACCACATCGTCCGCGGCGGTCACCTGTCCGCCCAGCCCATGGGCGCGCTCCATGACTTCGTTGCGGTCGATCCCGTGACCGAAAAGAACATGGTCGTGAACTTCCCGGTCCTGCCGGACAACCAGTTCAAGATCGACGTCGAGGCCACCAAGACGCTGCTCGACGAGTACAAGCCGGAATTCATCATCTTCGGCAAGTCCATGGTGCTGCATAAGGAGCCTGTCGCCGAGATCCGCAAGTTCGTGGACGAGCAGGGCATCAACACCACCATCATGTATGATATGGCGCACGTCCTCGGCCTGATCGGCGATCATTTCCAGAAGCCGTTTGAAGAGGGCGCGGAGATCGTCACCGGCTCCACGCATAAGACCTTCTTCGGTCCGCAGCGCGGCATCATCGGCGTCAGCTACAAGCCCGAGGACCTCAAGTGGGGCCTGTGGGAGACCATGCAGACCCGCACCTTCCCCGGCAGCGTTTCCAACCATCATCTGGGCACCCTGCTGGCAGAGCTTGTTTCCGCCTACGAAATGAACGCCTTCAAGGACGAGTATCAGAAGAACGTCATTGAGAACGCCAAGTGGTTCGCCAAGTGCCTGAAGGACGAGGGCATGGATGTCTGCGGCGATCCCGCCATCAGCTACACCGAGACCCATCAGGTCATCGTCCGCGTCGGCTACGCCACCGGCCCGGCGATCGCCGAGCGTCTGGAGCAGAACAACATCATCTGCAACTATCAGGCGACCCCGGAGGAGGAGGGCTTCACCGCGTCCGGCGCACTGCGCATGGGCGTCAACGAAATGACCCGCTTCGGCTTCGGCAAGGACGAATTCAAGCGCCTCGCCCACCTGATCGCAGAGTGCGTCAAGGGCGTCGATGTCCGCGACGAGGTCATCCGGTTCCGCAGCGACTACACGGAGATGAAGTACTGCTTCTCCGACAAGGAGCTGGACGGCGCAATGGACAAGTTCTGCACCGCCACCGGCCTGTAAGAACGCAAAACCGCACCGCGCCGGAGCCGCCGCAAAAGAAATGCGGCGCTCCGGCGCGGAGAAGTGCGGAAAACGCTTGATTCACCCCGCAAACTATACTATAATCCCATGCAGGAGCATATCGGTTGGACAGCGCCTGCATGGGACATAAGGAACATTGGAAGCACTGTACACAAACGGAGGTAAAAATTATGAATTTCCCGAAAGAACTGAAGTATACCAAGGACGACGAATGGATCAAGATGCTTGACGACACCACCGCGCTCATCGGCATCACCGACTACGCCCAGGATCAGCTGAACGACATCGTCTTCGTGACGCTGCCCGCTGTCGGCGACGAAGTCACCGCGGACACCCCCTTCGGCGACGTTGAGTCCGTCAAGGCGGTTTCCGATCTGGTTTGCCCCGTGACCGGCGTTGTGGCTGAGGTCAACGAGGAGCTGGACGGCTCCCCCGAGCTGCTCAACAGCGATCCCTACGGCAACTGGATCATCAAGGTCGAGAACATCACCGGCTATGCCGATCTGATGGACGCCGACGCCTACGAGGCAAAGACCAAGGAGGGCTAATCAATGGGAACCTATGTCCCGACAACCGCGAAAGAGCGGGAGGAAATGCTGCGGGTCATCGGTGTCAACTCCATCGACGATCTGTATCAGAGCGTTCCCGCCGATATGCTCCTCGGTGAGAACCTGCACCTGCCGGAGGGCCTGAGCGAGCTGGAGGTCGCCCAGGTCATGACCGACATGGCGGAAAAGAATAAGGTCTACAAGACCTGCCTGCGCGGCGCGGGCAGCTACCGCCATTTCATCCCCGCCGTCGTCAAGGCCGTGACCAGCCGCGAAGAGCTGGTGACCGCCTACACCCCCTATCAGGCGGAGATCAGCCAGGGCATCCTGCAGTCCATCTTTGAGTTCCAGACCATGATCTGCGAGCTGACCGGCATGGACGTCTCCAACGCCTCCCACTACGACGGCGCCACCGCCGCCGCCGAGACCATCACCATGTGCAAGGACCGCAAGCGTAAGAAGGCTTATGTTGCCGCCACCGCACATCCCGATGTCATCGGCACCATGAAGACCTACTGCTTCGGCTCCAACACGGAGCTCGTCGTCGTGCCCGCCAAGGACGGCCGCGTCGATAAGGAAGCCCTGAAGGAGCTGCTCGGCGCCGACGCCGCCTGCTTCTACCTGCCCCAGCCCAACTTCTACGGCCTCATGGAGGACGCCGAGGAGATCGGCGAGATCGTCCATGCAGCCGGTGCGAAGTTCGTCATGGGCGTTAACCCCATCGCCTGTGCCGTCATGAAGACGCCGCGGGAATGCGGCGCCGACATCGCCGTCGGCGAAGGCCAGCCTCTCGGCATGGACATCGCCTTCGGCGGTCCGTACCTGGGCTTCATGGCCGTCCCGAAGGACATGACCCGGAAGCTGCCCGGCCGTATCGTCGGCCAGACCGTGGACGTCGAGGGCAAGCGCGGCTACGTTCTGACCCTCTCCGGCCGTGAACAGCACATCCGCCGCGAGAAGGCCTCCTCCAATATCTGCTCCAACCAGGCGCTCTGCGCCTTTACCGCGGGCGTGTACCTCAGTGCCATGGGCGAGGTCGGCCTCAAGCAGGCGGCGACGCTCTGCATCTCCAAGGCCCATTACCTGGCCGCGCAGCTCGAGAAGGAGCTGGGCTGGAAGCGCGTCCACGGCGGCGAATTCTTCCACGAGTTCGTGACCGAGTGCCCCGACGCCGACAAGGCGCTGAAGGCGCTGGACGCCAAGGGCATCCTGGGCGGCCTGCCCGTCGAGGGCGGCATCCTCTGGTGCGTCACCGAGCTGGTCAGCAAGGCAAAGCTCGATGAAGTGGTTGCGATTCTGAAGGAGGTGTTCTGAAATGGCCGAAGAACTGAAACTGATTTTTGAGCGCGGCACGGAGGAACAGCACCTCACCCTGCTGCCGGACTGCGACGTTCCGGTGGTGGAGCTTTCCGGGAAGCGCGAGAGCAAGCTGCACCTGCCCCATGTCTGCGAGAATGACCTGATTCGCCACTATACGGCGCTCAGCAAGCGCGTGCACGGCGTCAACGACGGCTTCTATCCGCTCGGCTCCTGCACGATGAAGTACAATCCGAAGGTGGACGAGGCCATGGCGGCCCTGCCCGGCTTCACCCAGATCCACCCCCTGCAGCCGGTCGAGACGGTCCAGGGTGCGCTGGAGGCCATCTACCGCTGCGAGGAGCTCCTCTGCGAGATCACCGGCATGCACAGCATGACCCTGCAGCCCGCGGCCGGCGCCCACGGCGAGTTCACCGGCGTCCTGCTCATCAAGGCGTATCACACCCACCGCGGCGACACCGCCCGGACGAAGATCATCGTTCCGGACTCCGCCCACGGCACGAACCCCGCCACGGCGGTCATGTGCGGCTACCAGGTTATCAACATCCCCTCCGGCCCCGACGGCTGCGTGGACCTCGACGCCCTGCGCGCTGTGGTCGGCCCCGATACTGCCGGTCTGATGCTGACGAACCCCAACACCGTCGGCATCTTCGATAAGAACATCCTCGAGATCACCAACATCGTCCACGGCGCGGGCGGCCTGTGCTACTACGACGGCGCGAACCTGAACGCGGTCATGGGTGTGGTCCGGCCCGGCGACATGGGCTTCGACTGCATCCACCTGAACCTGCACAAGACCTTCTCCACGCCCCACGGCGGCGGCGGTCCCGGCGCCGGTGCGGTCGGCTGCAAGGAGTTCCTCAAGGACTACCTGCCCGGCCCCGCGGTCACCTGTGAGAACGGTGTCTACGGCCTTGCGAATCCGAAGGAATCCATCGGCCGCGTGAAGTCCTTCTACGGCAACTTCGACGTCTGCATCAAGGCACTGACCTATGTGCTGACGCTGGGCCGCAAGGGCATCCCCGAGGCGGCGAAGAACGCCGTCATGAACGCGAACTATATGCGTGTCAAGCTGAAGGACACCTTCGACATGGCCTATGACGAAATCTGCATGCACGAGTTCGTCATGTGCCTCCAGCGGCTCCACGACGAGACCGGCGTCTCTGCGCTGGACATCGCCAAGGGAATGCTGGACAACGGCATCCACCCGCCCACGATGTACTTCCCGACTATCGTCCACGAGGCGCTCATGGTCGAGCCCTGCGAGACCGAGTCCAAGGAGACCATGGACGCAGTCTGCGAGATCTACTGCAAGCTGGCCGAGCTGGCCAAGACCGATCCGGAAGCGCTCCATACTGCGCCTCATGCGACCCCGGTCCGCCGCCTCGACGAGGTCAAGGCTGCAAGAGATCAGATTGTGCGCTACACCTTTGCATAAATTTCTGCGGAGAGCCGCCCCAGTATGGGGTGGCTCTCTTGTCATATTTTTAACGCAATTTGCGGCATTGCCGCAAAAAATTTAAAAAAAGATGGACAGGACAACAATGAAGTGATATAATATATCCCATGAAAAAGAGAATGGAAGCAGGGGTTTGATGATACAGTCTGTGGAACGCGCCGTGCAGATTCTTCGCTGTTTTGGGGATCGGGAGCTGTTGGGCGTGACGGAGATCGCCTCCATGACGCAGCTCAACAAGTCGACGGCCTTCGGCCTCGTCACGACGCTGACGGAGACAGGCCTGCTGGAGCAGGATGAGCTGACAGGCCGCTACCGTCTGGGCCTGGAGCTGTTCCGGCTTGGCAGCCGCGTCAACGCCGATACCCGCCGACTGGTGGCCCCGGCTCTGAGTGCGCTGACGGAGCAGCTGGAGGAGACGGTGAACTTCGTGCGGCCCGAGGGCAGCAACGTGGTCTATCTGGTCAAGCGCGAGAGCCTCCAGTCCATGCGCATCTGCACGAAGATGGGCCAGAGACTCCCGATGTACTGCACGGCGGTGGGCAAGGCCATCCTTGCCATTATGCCGGAGGCCGAGCGGGAACAGATCATCCGCGGCTTCCAATACGAGAGCTTTACGGAGAATACCATCGTCAGCGAATCGGCGCTGCGGCAGGAGCTGCTGCGCATCCAGTGGGACGGCTACGCCGTGGACCGCGAGGAGCTCGAATACGGCCTCATCTGCGTCGCCGTGGCGGTGAAGAACGGCGCGGGCATACCCGTGGCGGCCATCAGCTGCTCCGGCCCCAAGACCCGGATGACCGACGCCAAGATCGCCGAGACCCGCGAGGCCCTGCGCGTCCAGGCCGAAAAGCTTTCCGGCTTCTTTCAGGACTGAGTTTTCTGTGTATCTTGTCTGGTTTTTTCTCGAATTTTTTTGCAAGATCGGAAGAGCACACGTCT
>CALICR010000112.1 GCA_938049125.1 uncultured Clostridia bacterium | reverse complement strand
GATATCTCATTTTTCCGTTCCGGTGAAAGCTCCGCCATGCTCTTCCCCTCGCTTGTCACGAAGAAGACCGGGTCGTAGCCAAATCCGTTCTCCCCGCGCGGGGCATGCAGAATGGTACCGGGACATTCGCCGCGCGCAACGATCGCATGTCCGTCCGGATACAGCAGCGTGATGACCGAGACAAACTTTGCACCGCGCTTCTCATCCGGCACGTTCTCCAGATTGGAAAGCAGATAGCGGTAGCGTTCCTCGTCGGTACGGTCATGGCTGCCGCCGTAGCGCGCCGAATAGACGCCGGGCGCGCCGTCCAGCGCATCGACCATCAGGCCGGAGTCGTCGGCGATGGCGGGCATCCCGCTGGCCTCCATGACGGCCCGGGCCTTGAGCATGGAATTTTCCTCAAATGTTTCGCCGGTCTCGTCCACATCAATGTCGAGTCCCAGCTCGGACTGGAGCACCAGCTCCATGCCGAACTGCGCCACAATCTTCGAAATTTCCGCCAGCTTATGTTGATTTTTGCTTGCAAGAACCGCTTTCATTCCATTTCCTCCAGAATTTTGCGCTGCATCGCGCAGAGGGATGCCACGCCGCCGGCGCAGAGCTGCACGAGCTTCTGCTGCTCTTCCAGTGTAAAGGGCCTGCCCTCGCCGGTGCCCTGAATTTCAATGAGCTGCCCGTCCCCGGTCATAACGCAGTTGAGATCGACCATGGCATGGGAGTCCTCTTCATAGCAGAGGTCGAGCATCGGCACATTTTCTACAATACCGGCAGAGACCGCCGCCACGCAGGTGGAAAGCGGCATTTTTTCGATCAGGCCGGCACGCAGCAGCTTTTTGCAGGCGATCGCCGCCGCCAGCCAGCCGCCGGTCACAGACGCCGTGCGGGTTCCGCCGTCGCCCTGCAGCACGTCGCAGTCCACGGTGATGGTGCGCTCGCCCAGCGCCTCAAGATCTGCCGCGCCGCGCAGGCTGCGGCCGATGAGCCGCTGGATCTCCGCGCTGCGGGGCGAGAGCTTCAGCTTGCTGACATCGCGCTTGGAGCGCTCGCGGTTTGCACGCGGCAGCATGGAATACTCCGCGGTGATCCAGCCGCCGGAGGTCACATGGGGCGGCACGCGCTCCTCCACGGAGGCATTGCAGAGCACCATGGTATTCCCCATTTCAATAAGAACGCTGCCCTCGGCAAAGCGGTTGAAGCCCACGGTGAGCTTCACGGGCCGCAGGGCGTCCAAGTCTCTTCCGTCGATCCGCATCCGGTCCGCCTCCTCAGATCAGCGCCTTGACGAACTCCTCGCCCTCGAAGGGCATAAGGTCGTCCATCTGCTCGCCGACGCCGATATACTTGACCGGAATTTGGAGCGTGTCCGCCACGGCGATGACGATGCCGCCCTTGGCGGTGCCGTCCAGCTTCGTGAGCACCATGCCGGTGACGCCGGCGATCTCCTTGAACTGCTTGGCCTGGGAGAGGCCGTTCTGGCCCGTGGTGGCGTCCAGCACCAGCAGGACCTCCTTGCTGGCCTCGGGCAGCTCCCGGTCGATGATCTTCGCGATCTTGCCCAGCTCGTTCATGAGGTTCTGCTTGTTGTGGAGCCGTCCGGCGGTGTCGCAGAGGATGACGTCGGACTTTCTGGCCCGGGCGGCGGTGATGGCGTCGAAGACGACGGCGGCGGGGTCCGCCCCCTCGTGCTGTCGCACGATCTCCACTCCGGCGCGGCCCGCCCAGATCTCGAGCTGGTCGGCAGCCGCGGCGCGGAAGGTGTCCGCGGCGCAGAGGAGCACCTTTTTTCCGCTCTTGCTGAGCTGGTTCGCCAGCTTGCCGATGGTCGTGGTCTTGCCGACGCCGTTGACGCCGATGACCAGCACCACGGCAGGCCGCTTCTCCAGGTTCAGCGCCGTGTCGCCCACGTCCAGCATCTCGCAGAGCACCTCGCGCAGGGCCCGGCGGACATCGTCCGGCTGGGTGAGGTACTGCTCCTTCACCTTGGCGCGCAGGCGCTCCACGGCGTGCCCGGCGGTCTCAACGCCGAGGTCCGCCAGAATCAGCGATTCCTCCAGCTCGTCGTAGAAGTCGTCGTCGATCTCCGTGAAGGAGAAGGCCTCGCTGAGCGTGAACTGCATGGCCTTGGCCGTCTTGGCCAGGCCGCTCTTGATTTTGTCAAAAAAGCCCATATCTGATCCCCCGTTATTCTGTGATTCCCAGCTGCTCCACCATTTGATTCATGTCGAGGTGCAGCATTTTTGAAACGCCCTGTTCCTGCATGGTCACGCCGTAGAGCGTGTCCGCCTCCTCCATGGTGCCGCGGCGGTGTGTGACCACGATGAACTGCGTCATCTTGCTCAGAGACCGGAGGTAGGAGGCGAAGCGCTCCACGTTCCGGTCGTCCAGCGCCGCATCGATCTCGTCCAGCATACAGAATGGCGTCGGCCGCACCTTGAGGATGGCGAAATAGAGGGCGATGGCCACGAAGGCCTTCTCGCCGCCGGAGAGCAGCGTGATGGTCTTGAGCTGCTTGCCGGGCGGCTGGACCCGAATTTCGATGCCGCAGTCCAGCGGCTGCTCCGGGTCCTCCAGCTCCAGCGACGCCCGGCCGCCGCCGAACATCTCCGTGAACGTCGCGCCGAAGTGCTCGTTGATCCTGGCGAACTCCCCGGTGAAGATGCTGGTCATTTCCCGGGTGATGGAGCGAATGATGTCCTCCAGGTCCTTCTTCGCACCCAGCACGTCGTCGCGCTGGCTCGTCAGGTATTCATAACGCTCGTTGACGCGGTCGAACTCCTCGATGGCGCCGAGGTTCGGCGTACCAAGGCCGCTGATCTTCCGCTTCAGCTCCGCGATGCGGCGCTGGCCCTGGGCGACGCTCTCCAGCTCCGCCGCTTCCTTGCGGGCGGTGCCGCGGGTCAGCTCGTAGGTGTCCCAGAGCTTATCGACGATCTGCTTCTCCTCCAGCTCAGCGGAGAGCTTCTTCTGCTCCAGCCGGGCGCTCTCGCGCTCCATGCCGAGGATGTCCTTGTTCTTGTCCTGGGCCGTGCGCTCGGCAACGGTTTTTTCCGCTTCGGCGGCGGCCCGGTCCCGGGTCAGCGCGGCGAGGGCGTCCTTCTGCGCCGCCTCCTGCTGCCGCAGGGCCTCCATGTCCGCCGAAAGGGCCTGAAGCTTTTCCGCCGACGCGGCGTTCTCCGCCTCGTAGGAGGCGATGAGCTGCTC
>CALICR010000111.1 GCA_938049125.1 uncultured Clostridia bacterium | reverse complement strand
GGGGCCGAGGCAAAGCCGCGGATGCAGTTGACCGTGTCATTGTAGCTTGTCCGGAGTCCCGTGAACAGGATGAGGATGACCGCCAGAGCGAGGTAGGCAAGGTCGTTCCGCATCCGGTAGCGATGGCCCTCGCTGCGGCAGCGGTCCGTAAAACTCTGGGAGAGGTAGGCGAGCAGGCAGCAGACGGCGGTCAGGGAGAGGAGTTTTGTCATGCTAGGCCCTCCTTGAAGAGCGCCCCGCAGGTCTGCGCCACGACCTCGGCCCGGGAGAACTCGCGCGCCATCTTGGCGTGGCCCGCCGCGCCCATGGCGGCCCGTTGGGCCGGAGAGAGGGACAGCATCCGCCGGAGCGCGTCATAGAGGCTGTCCGCGTCCCGGGGCGCGCAGAGCAGGCCCGTGACGCCGTCCTCCACGGCCTCGCGGCAGCCGGGAATATCACTCGTGACCAGGGGGCGGCCCGTGGCCGCGGCCTCTAGGAGCACGTTGCTCATGCCCTCGTGGTAGCTGGGCAGCACGACGCAGTCCGCCGCCGCATAGAAGGGCCGCGGGTCCTGCTGGAAGCCGTGGAACACGGCGACGCCTGCCGCCGCCAGTGCTTCGACCTCCGCCTTATATTCGTCCTCGAAGAAGCCGACAAGGTCGAGCACCACGGGGACCTTCTCTTCGGAGAGCCGCCGCAACGCGGCGAACAGCTCGTCCATGCCCTTTTCCCTCATGATGCGGCCCAGGTACAGCAGGTGCGGGACAGCGTGGTTCGGGTAGGGAACTGCAGGATAATCCGAAAGATTGATGCCCGCGCCGCGGAGCACGGTCTGCTTCGACGCCGGGAGGATGTGCTTGCTCCGGAACACAGCAGCGCTGTCCGCATTCTCAAAGAAAACGGTCCTGGCGCGCCGGAGCGCCGCGCGATAGAGCAGCGTGACGACCTGGGCGAGGGCAGGGCGCTCAAAAGCGGTGCCGAGGCCCTGGACGTGGGCACAGTAGGGGACGCCGCCGAGGCGGCAGGCGAGGCCCATGTAGATGTTCGGCTTGATGGAATAGGTCACCACCAGGTCCGGTGCCTCATCCCGGAGCAGCTGCCGGTAAAACCGGAACAGCTTCCCGTCGGTCCGCGGGTCAACGCCGCGGCGGTCAAGATCCGTCTCAATGCAGCGGACGCCGAGGGCCGCAAAGTCGTCCTCGTGGCCCACGAAGGGCGTGCTGAGCACCACCTCGTGCTCCCGGAGCAGGGCCTCGGTCAGCTCCCGGCGGAAGCGCCAGAACATGTAGGAATGGTTCGTCACCAGAAGAAGTTTCATCGCTTCAGCGCCCCCGTTCCGCCCTCGACGACGCCCTCGTGCCGGACCACCGAGAACACGGTCCCAATGAGACAGCGAAGATCGAAGCCAAAGCTGAGCCTCCGGACATACTCGCCGTCCAGCCGCGCCTTCTCCGGGATCTCCAGCTCGTCGCGGCCGTTGATCTGCGCCCAGCCCGTCAGGCCGGGGCGGACGTCGTTGGCGCCATACTTGTCCCGCTCCGTGATGAGGTCGTACTGGTTCCAGAGCGCCGGGCGCGGGCCGACGATGCTCATCTGGCCCAGAAAGATGCAGAGGATCTGGGGCAGCTCGTCGATGGAGCTGCGGCGGATCCAGCGCTGCCAGGGTGTGAGCATGGCCTCGGCGTTGGCGAGCTGGTGGGTCGGTACGTCGTGAGGGGCCCGGACCGGCATGGAGCGCAGCTTGATGATGTTGAAATAGGTCTTATGGATGCCTACCCGCTTTTGCAGGAAGAAGACGGGGCCGGGGGAGTCCAGCACCGTGATGAGGGCGAACACCGCCATGGGCAGCAGCAGCACCAGCATCCCGAGCAGGGAGAGGACGATGTCCAGCAGTCGTTTGATGTATCGTTCGTACATAAGAAGCCTCCAGGTGCCGGGCCGCGCCGGCGGGGCAGACCAGGTCATTTTTAAATAGTATAGCGCAGGTTTCCGAAAGTTTCAATCGCTGAGAACGGAAAGAGGAGAGGAGCGGCATCAATTTTTTCGTGATGCCGAAGTGATGCCGTTTTGCGGCGGCTTTGATCCCGGGCGGTGGTACCCTTGGACCAACGAAACGGGAAAGGAATCGAAAGCTATGACGGAAGCTGTTGTCGATCTGGAAGAATACGAGGCCTTTGTGCAGGGCCATCCGAAGGGGCACTTCGCCCAGAGCGCCCACTGGGCGGCGATGAAGCCGGACTGGGACTGGCAGGCCCGAGTCTGCCGGGATGCCGAAGGGAACATCCGCGGCAGCATCGCCGTGCTGCTCCGGAAGCTGCCCCTGGGCCTTGGGACCTTCGCCTATGCGCCCCGGGGGCCCATCTGTGACCCCGGCGACGCCGCCACCATGGCGGAGCTGCTGGAGGCCGCCGCGGACCTGGCCCGCCGCCGCGGAGCCGCGGTGCTGCGCATGGACCCGGATGCGCCGGAGGGGGACCTGACGGTCTCCTCGGTGCTCTTCGGCCTCGGCTTCCGGCCCAAGACGGGACGCAACACGGACCAGATCCAGCCCGCCTTCGTCTACCGCCTGCCCCTCCGCGGGCGGACCGAGGAGGAGCTGCTTCTATCCTTCCGCCAGAAGACGCGCTACAACATCCGCCTGGCCCGGCGCCGGGGCGTGGAGGTCCGGGTCTGCGGCGAGGAGGGCGTCCCGGCCTTCGCGGCGCTCATGGAGGAGACGGGGCGACGTGACGGCTTCCTCATCCGGCCCGCCGCCTACTACGCCGGGCTGCTGCGCAGCTTCGGCCCGGACGCGCGGCTCTACATGGCCTACGACGGCGAAACGCCCCTGGCCGGGGCCCTGGCGCTCCGGTACGCGGAACGGACCTGGTACCTCTATGGCGCGTCCGCGGACCATGGCCGGGAGAAGATGCCCTGCTATCTGCTCCAGTGGGAGATGATCTGCTGGGCGAAAGAGAGCGGATGCAGCGTCTACGACTTCCGCGGCGTCTCCGCGGGCTACGGCGAGAACCGGCCCCTGCCGGGGCTGTGCCGCTTCAAGTCCGGCTTCAGCGGAGCACTGATCCAGCTGATGCCGGAGCAGGACCTGATCCTCCGGCCCGGGCGCTATGCACTGCTTCGGACAGCGCTCAAGCTGCGCGGCATCCTTCTTCGTCGAAAATGTTCCAAATTGACAAAGCAAGGAACTTCTGATAAAATAAAATAAACCAAAGCGTTTCAGAGAAGGAGCCTTGTTTTTATTACGACAGAATTGGATTTGTGTCAAAAGATGGACCGGCTCTGCGGAGCCGGTCCATGTCATTTTTGCACGAAACCGGACGGAGAACAGGAGGTCAGAATGGTTTTCG
>CALICR010000110.1 GCA_938049125.1 uncultured Clostridia bacterium | reverse complement strand
CGCGGCCGGAGGGCTTCTCCGCCGACGGGGACCCCACCGCCGAGGCCCGGGATGCCGCAGAGGGCTGGCAGCGCTGCCTCCGGAACGCGGAAGCCGGACGCCGCCCGCTGCCCTGGCTGGGCATCGCCGGACTGATCGCCGCCCTGGCAGTGTTCCTGCTGCGCATTCCCTACGGCTGGATCACCGCTCTGGCGCTGGCCGCCGCGGGCTTCGGCCTGTGGATACACGGCGGATCCAAGGCGCGCGCCGCCGAAGCCGCCGCTCAGGCAAAGGCCGACGCCTACCGCGTCCGCTACGGCGTTGAGACGCCTGAAGCACTGCTCCAGCGCGCCGCCCGCTACCAGGAGCAGTGCCGCGCCTGCGCAGAGGCCCAGGACCGGGCCGCCAAGGCGCTGGCGGACTGGGAGGAGACCGCCCGGCAGCTCGCCGAGGCCGAAGCCCGCTTCCAGGCGGACCTGACCGCCGCCGGGCTCTACGGCCCGCCGGACCGTGCCATCTCCGACGCACTCAAGCGCCGCCAGGACGCCAAGGACGCCGCCTTCCGGGCCGAGACAGCCCGGGCCCACTATGCCCGCCTCGCCGCCGCCCTGCCGCCCGAGGACGCCGCCCCTGCCGCACCGCTGCCCGCAGTACCGCTGTCCGAGCGCTATGACCGGACCGACGTGGGGCGCCAGCTCGCCGCCTGCGAGACGGCGCTGCGCGAAACCCGCTCCGCCCTCGACCGCTGCACCGGCCGCATCGCCGCCCAGGGCGACCCGGCGGCCCGCGCCGCCCGCCTCGAGGAGCTGGACGCGGAGATCGCCGCCCAGTGCCAGCGCTATGCCGCCCTCGAGCTGGCCCTCGGCGCCCTGGCCGAGGCCAACGACGCGCTTCAGACCCGCTTCGCCCCGGCCATCAGCCGCACGGCGTCGGCGCTGATGGGCCGCATGACCGGCGGCCGCTACGACGATGTGCTGCTGGACCAGGCCCTCGCCATCTCCGCCCGGGAGACCGGCGCCGCCGCCTCCCGGCCGCTGAACCGCCTGAGCTGCGGCACCGGCGACCAGCTCTACCTTGCCGTGCGCCTGGCCATCTGCCGGTCCGTGCTGCCCCCGGAGACGCCGCTGATCCTGGACGACGCGCTGGTGAATTTCGACGAAGCGCGCCTGCGCCAGACGCTCGCGCTCCTCCGGGAGGAGGGAGAGACGCGGCAGATCCTGCTCTTTACCTGCCAGGACCGGGAGGCAAAATGCCTCGCCGAGGCCGGCTTGGAAGAAAAATAGCTTGACAACCGGGTCTCCGTGTGGTAAGCTAGTATGGCTGAAAAAACCAGCGTCTGCGGGTGTAGTTCAATGGTAGAATTCCAGCCTTCCAAGCTGGCCGCGTGGGTTCGATTCCCATCACCCGCTCCACACGCGCCAGTAGCTCAGCTGGATAGAGCAACTGCCTTCTAAGCAGTAGGTCGGGGGTTCGAGTCCCTCCTGGCGTACCACTCATCCGGTTCTCCAAAGGCGGGCGTGGATGCGAAATGAATATGGTGGGTGTAGCGTAGTTGGTTAACGCGTCAGATTGTGGCTCTGAAGACCGAGGGTTCGAGTCCCTTCACTCACCCCATTTCTTTTAAATAAGGTACAGAGCAGTCTGCCCGGCCGCTTTCCTCTCACATTGGGATGTCGCCAAGTGGTAAGGCACCAGACTTTGACTCTGGTATTCGTAGGTTCGAATCCTGCCATCCCAGCCATGACCCGCTAGCTCAGTCGGCAGAGCACCTGCCTTTTAAGCAGGGTGTCCGGAGTTCGAATCTCCGGCGGGTCACCACCACGTCGGAGCAAGCTTTTTATTGCTTGCTCCGTTTTTTTATTATGCGGCCGCCCGTCGGCCACGCTCTGAGCCTCCAAGCATCCGGTATTGTCCTCCGGGCGCAGCGGAATGCACCGCGCTGCATGGTCTGCGGCAAGCAGGATGAAACGGTCTGGGAAGGGTACTGCCCCGATTGCAGGCCCGTGGCCGTCTTCTGCATCTACTGCGGCGCGGACCTCTCGTTCTCCAGCGGCTGGGGCATCGGCGGCGGCCAGCAGGTCTGCGACAACTGCTGGACCGCCCTAAACACGCCCGATGAGGAGGAACCGAACGTGGCCTGTCCCTACTGCGGCTACGCCTTCTTCACCACCGGCGTCGGCGCGGACGGAATCACCTGTCCCGCCTGCGGCGAGCAGTATCAGCCCTGAGCATCACGCTGCACGGAGTGGCCTTCTCCGTGCAGCGTTTCCATTTTTCAGACAAAAAGGAACCGCATCGGGCCGATGCGGTTCTCTTCTGGAGCAGGTAAGGGGAATCGAACCCCCCTATGCAGCTTGGGAAGCTGCCGTTCTACCAATGAACTATACCTGCATCTTGACTTGTGAGTTTATTATAACAGATTTCCGGCTCGAATTCAACCGTTTTTTCTCGCATCTTTTATCGGTATATTTTAACCGATAATCAAATATTTATTGAGATTTAACGATATTTTAATATCGCCCGTTTTTGTTTTATCTTCGAATTTTATTCCTTTCTTTTTTCGCCTTATCTTCAAAATAAGTTCCATTACCAAAACATTATTGACTGTAAATTTTTCAGGTTTTCCCGGATTTTCGGAACATTTTGGCCGTAGACAATTTTTAAAACTTGATGTATGATAAACAAGGCTGGAACGGGGGGGTGTTCCCGTCCGCTCCGGTCCCGGCGTCCGGCCTGTCCCGCGTCGCCGCGCTGCTTTTGGAATTCTCTGTGAGAGGTGATCTGTAAATGGCCTTTTCGTTTTTCGGGGGCATCCACCCCGACGATATGAAAGCCCTGTCCTGCGAGATCGCAGCGCAGCCCTTCCCTGCGCCGGAAGAGGTTGTGATTCCCCTGTCCCAGCACATCGGCGCGCCATGTAAGCCCCTGGTGAAAAAGGGCGACCACGTTCTGCTTGGCCAGAAGATCGGCGACAACACGGGCCTTTGCTGCCCGGTCCACTCCTCCGTCTCCGGCACCGTGACCGCCGTTGAGCCGCGGCCCCACGTCAGCGGCACCATGGTCCCCTCCGTCGTCATCCGCAACGACTTCCAGGACACCCCAGACCCCGCCATCCGGCCCCGGGACTCCATCGACGGCCTCACGCCGGAGGATCTGACGAACATCATCCACGAGGCCGGTATCGTCGGCATGGGCGGCGCCATGTTCCCGACCCATGTGAAGATCTCGTCGGGCCTCGGCAAGGTGGACACCATCATCATCAACGCCGCC
>CALICR010000109.1 GCA_938049125.1 uncultured Clostridia bacterium | reverse complement strand
CAGCAGGATGATGGTGCCGGCCTTCTTGATGAAGGACCAGCCGCGCTCCCACATGGAGCGGAGCACGTTGCCCAGCGTCGGCCAGTGGTAGGCCGGCAGCTCCATGACGAACGGAGCCGGATCGCCGGAGAACATCTTGGTCTTCTTGAGCATGATGCCGGAGACGATGATCGCGGCCATGCCGATGAAGTACGCGGAGGTGGAGACCCAGGCGCTGCCGCCGAAGAGGGCACCCGCGATCATGGCGATGAAGGGGACCTTTGCGCCGCAGGGGATGAACGTGGTCGTCATGATGGTCATGCGGCGGTCACGCTCGTTTTCGATGGTACGGGAAGCCATGATGCCGGGCACGCCGCAGCCCACGCCGATGAGCATCGGGATGAAGGACTTGCCGGACAGGCCGAACTTCCGGAAGATACGGTCCAGAACGAAGGCGATACGGGCCATGTAGCCGCAGGCCTCGAGGAACGCAAGCATAAGGAACAGGACAAGCATCTGGGGCACGAAGCCAAGCACGGCGCCGACGCCGGCCACGATGCCGTCGAGGATCAGGCCGCTCAGCCAGTCCGCCGCGCCGGCGGCTTCCAGACCGTTGCCGATCAGAGTGGGGATACTGGGGACCCAGACGCCGTAGTCGGCGGGATCCGGGGCGTCAAAGCCGTTCTCGTTCAGGTAATCGACCGCGTCGACATAGGTCATCTGGACAACGTCGTCCATGTCCTCTGCGCCCGCGGGCAGGGTGTCGTAGTAGGCCGTCATGGTGTTGATGGCGAGGGTCTCCTCGTCCTCCACGTCGACGGTGGCCGTGTCGCTGTCCGCCGTATAAGCGTTCATCTCAGCGGTGAGGGCATCGGCGTCGAAGTCTTCGGCCTCAGCGTCGATCTCGGTGCCGAGGAAGGCGTCAACAGCCTGGGTAGCGGCGGTGTATTCGTCGTTCGCGTCATTGTAGGCGCCGGAGCCGATGCCGAGCAGGTGCCAGCCGTCGCCGAACACGCCGTCGTTGGCCCAGTCGGTAGCCGGTGCGCCGACGGCGACCATGGCGACCCAGTAGACCAGGAACATCACGGCCGCAAAGATGGGCAGGCCCAGCCAGCGGTTGGTGACGATCTTATCGATCTTGTCGGACGCGGTGAGCTGTCCGGCCTTTTTCTTCTTGTAGCAGCCCTTGATGAGCTCGGCGATGTACACATAGCGCTCGTTGGTGATGATGCTCTCGGCGTCGTCGTCGCACTCGGTCTCCGCCGCCTTGATGTCCTCCTCGATGTGGCCGAGGACGGTGCTGTCGAGCTTCAGCTGATCCAGGACCTGGGAGTCGCGCTCGAAGATCTTGATGGCGTACCAGCGCTGCTGCTCCTCGGGCATGTTATGCACCGCGGCCTCCTCGATGTGGGCCAGAGCGTGCTCCACAACGCCGGAGAAGGTGTGCTGCGGGACCGTCTTGGTGTTCCTCGCCGCGTCGATGGCCGCCTCGGCGGCTTCCATCGTGCCGGTTCCCTTCAGGGCTGAGATCTCGACGATCTTGCAGCCGAGCTCCCGGGACAGCTCCTGGACGTTGATCTTATCGCCGTTCTTCTTGACGATGTCCATCATGTTGATGGCGACCACGACCGGGATGCCGAGCTCCACGAGCTGGGTGGTGAGGTACAGGTTGCGCTCCAGGTTCGTGCCGTCCACGATGTTCAGGATGGCGTCCGGGCGCTCCTGGATGAGGTAGTTCCGCGCCACGACCTCTTCGAGGGTGTAGGGCGACAGAGAGTAGATACCGGGCAAGTCGGTGACGATGACGTCGTCATGCTTCTTCAGCTTGCCTTCCTTTTTTTCGACCGTAACGCCCGGCCAGTTGCCGACGAACTGGTTCGAGCCGGTCAGCGCATTGAACAGCGTTGTTTTACCGCAGTTCGGGTTGCCCGCCAGGGCAATTCGCAATTCCATTGCATTCATCCTCCCATAATCGATTAGTGCTCCCTAACCGTCATGCTGAAAAAAATCGGGCAAGAAAAGCTGCCCGTATTTTCCTAAACTTACTCGACTTCGATCATGCCGGCGTCCGCCTTGCGGAGCGACAGCTCATAGCCGCGCACGGTGACCTCCACCGGGTCGCCCAGGGGTGCTACCTTGCGGATATAGACCTCGACGCCGCGGGTAATGCCCATGTCCATGATCCTGCGCTTGACCGCGCCTTCGCCGTGGAGCCGGACCACTTTCACGGTGCTGCCGACCTTGGCCTCTTTCAGTGTTTTCATCTCTGCATCCTCCCAACGATTGATTTTCATCAAATCATGATTTTCTGCGCCATTTCCTTGCTGATGGCGATCCGGACCTCCTTGACCTTCACGATGACGTTTCCGTTCATCATACTGATGACGGTCACGTCGCCGCCGGACACAAAGCCCAGGTTTTCCAGATGTTTTTTCACCTCCGGGCTTCCGCCGATCCGCTTGATAATGTTCTCTTCTCCGGCGTTTGCCAGTGTCAACGGCATCATAACATCCACTCCCATCTAAGGATTTGCACACGCTAACCTTCGTGCAAAAACGGAGGTTAGTTCTCACTAACCTCCGTTATCTTATCGGATATTCGCCCGATTGTCAATGTGTTTTCGGGAAAAAAATTCGTTTCGTTTGAACCTACAATTCCAGCGGTTAGCCCGCGTTAATCGTTTGTGCATTTCTGACATTTTCGCCAAAATCAGACGCTTGCCCCGTCCTGCGGGGCCTCGGCGGCCTTCCGGTCCGGCAGCTCCGCCAGAACGATGGCCCCCATCATGAGCACGCAGCCCATAAGCTCCCGGCCCGACAGCCGCTCCCGGAGCAGCACCGCGCCGCCCAGCACCGCGAACACGGATTCAAGGCTCAGCAGCAGCGAGACCACCGCAGGATTCCCGCCCTTCTGGGCAAGGATCTGGAGCGTGTAGCCCACGCAGCTGGAGAAGACGGCGATGTAGAGCATGGGCCAGAGGCAGGCGCGCAGGCCCTCTGCGGCTCCGGTCTCCGTTGCCGCGCCCGTGAGAGAAAGCAGCCCCATCACCAGGAACTGGGCGCAGGAGAGGGCGAAGCCATCCACGGACTTTGTGAAATGGTCCACCGCCAAAATCTGGGCCGAGAAAAGCACGGCACAGAGCAGCACATAGAGATCTCCCGGCGCCACAGAAAACGATTCCGTCACGCAGAGAAAGTACATCCCTGCAACGGCGACTGCCACGGCCAGCCAGACGCGCCGTGAGACCTTCTGATGAAAAAAAATACCTGCCACGGGCACGATCACAATATAGAGCGCCGTGATGAAGCCCGTCTTCCCGGCGGAGGTAGTGCCGATGCCCAGCTGTTGGAAATAAGACGCCGCAAAGAGCGCCGTGCCGCAGCAGAGACCGCCGAGGATCAGGTCTTTCGGCCGCACCGCCGGTTTTTTTCGCCGCACCAGGCAAAGGAGGAGCAGCAGCGAGAATGCGATCAATCCCCGGGCCGCATTCAAGGTAAAGGGACCGACGTGCACAGCGCAGACGCTCTGGGCCACGAAGGCCGTGCCCCAGATCAGTGCCGTCAGCAGCGGCAGGACCGTATGCCGGATGTTCTCATCCATGGAAATTCCCTCGTTTTCTCCGCCGGGTGCATTCCCGGCGGTCGGATTCTGCGGTTTATCATAGTGCATCCGCGGCGGTTTGTAAAGCCCCCGAAGCCGGGCGTTTTCCGAAGCGACAGGGTCCCCGCGGCGGCCCCGGGCAGGAAGCCATGCCCGCACGGCGCGTCCGGACGTCCCGGCCCGCGCGGCGCTTGTGTCCGGGGCGGTTTTCTGCTATACTGGACGGGAAAAGGGGGATGCGCCATGATCGAGCTCTGCTATGAGGACCGGGACCTGCTGGTCTGCGTTAAGCCGCCGGACTGCCTCTCCGAGGACGGCCCGGGCGAGGGTTGTCTGCCCCGGCAGCTGGCCGCCCAGTACCGCGCCGCCGGAAAGCCCGACTTCATCGCCGGGGTCCACCGGCTGGACAAGCCCGTGGGCGGGCTGATGGTCTTCTCCCGCAGAAAGGCTGTCACTGGGAAGCTCATCTCCGCCATGGCGGAGCACCGGGTCTGCAAGGAATACCTCGCCGTGCTGCGCGGCGTGCCTGCGGCCCCAGAGGGCGTGCTGCGGGACCTGCTGTTCCGGGACGCCGCGAAGAACAAGACCTACGTGGTCAAGCGGATGCGGAAGGGTGTCCGGGAGGCCGCGCTCGCCTATCGCGTGCTGGCCGTGGCCGAGGGCATGAGCCTTGTGCGCATCCGGCTCTACACAGGCCGCACGCACCAGATCCGCGCCCAGTTTTCCTCCCGCGGGCTGCCGCTGGTGGGCGACGGCCGCTACGGCGGCAAGGACCCGCGCTGCGGCCCGGCTCTCTGGTCCTTTCACATGGCCCTGGCGCACCCCGTCACCGGTGCGCCGCTGGACTTTGTTCACCGTCCGCCGGACGCCTATCCCTGGAGCTGCTTCCCCGCCGCTCTGCTCAGGGACGGCAGTGCTCCCCTGCCCCCGGAGCCGGAAAACGCCTCCGTATGACGGTCATACGGAGGCGTTTTTTTCTTGGCTCACAGTCCGGCGATGTCCGCCGTCAGGGCGTCCACCTCTTCGGGCGTCGTGGCCCAGGAGGTGCAGAACCGGATGATGTCGCCCCGGTCCGTGGTGCCCATCTTCTCAAAAGAATACTTCTCCGCAAAGTAGTCCTGCTGCCGCTTGTCGAGGAGCACGAACTGCTGGTTCGTAACGCTCTCGGTCAGGAACGGGATGCCCTTGGCCCGGAAGGCATCGCGGATGCGCAGGGACAGCGCGTTGGCCCGCTTCGCCGCCGTGAAGTACTCGCCGCTCTCCAGCATGACGGCGAACTGCATCCCGAGGAGCCAGCCCTTGGCCAGCACCGCGCCGTGCTGCTTCATGTAGGCCTTGAAGCGCCGCTTCAGCGGCTCCGCCGTCAGCACCATGGCCTCGCCGAAGAGCGCGCCGCACTTGGTGCCGCCGAGGTAGAAGGCGTCGGCCAGCGCCGCCAGGTCCGGCAGCGTCACGTCACAGCCCGGGGCCGTGAGGCCGTAGCTCATGCGCGCGCCGTCCACGAAGAGGTATAGCCCGAATTCCCGGCAGACGGCGCGGAGCGCCTTCAGCTCCTCCAGCGTGTAGAGCGTGCCCTGCTCCGTCGGGAAGGAGATGTAGACCGCCTTCGGCTCCGTCAGGTACTCGGCCTCGCCCTCGTCATGGTAGGCCTCGGCGCAGGCGCGGACCTGATCCGCCGTCAGCTTGGCGTCCCGGTTCGGGACGGGCAGGATCTTGTGGCCCGCGCACTCCACCGCCGCCGTCTCATGGCAGTTGATGTGGCCCGTGTCGGCGGCGATGATGCTCTGCACCGGCGTGAGGGCCGCGGTCAGCGTGACGAAATTGGCCTGGGTGCCGCCGAGGAAATAGTGGACGTCCGCCGCCGGGCAGGCCGTCAGCTCCCGAATTTTGGCCGTGGCCCGGGCGCACCAATCGTCGGTGCCGTAGCCCGGGTGGCTCACGGGATTCTCCGCGGCCATGGCCTCCAGGATGGACGGAAACGCGCCGCGGTTATAGTCGTTGTTGAATCGGATCATAAGGACCCCTCCTTCTCCGCCAGTATGGCAGGTTTCGCTGCAAAAGTCCAAGCCTTTTCAGGCCTCCGGCTGCTTCTGCGGCGTCAGCTCACTGAGAACCGCCGCGCCGAGGATGAGGGCCGCGCCGATCAGACAGCGGAGCGTCAGCGGCTCCCGCAGCAGCACCGCCGAGAAGAACAGCGCCGACACCGGGTCGATGTAGCTGAAGATGGCGACGGTCTGGGCCTTGAGGCCGTCCATGCTGCCGAAGTAGAGCACGTAGGCAAAGCCCGTGTGGACGATGCCCACCAGGAGCAGCAGCGCCCAGGTACGCCCGTCCATGCTCACGCCGGAAAAGCCGCCGGTAAGGAGCAGGTAGGGCGCCAGCACCGCCGCTGCGGAGAGGAGCTGGACCGTCGTCTTCGCGTAGGCTTCCACACCGGGGAGCTTCTTGTTCAGGATGACCACGGCGGAATAGAACAGCGCGGCCCCGAGGCCGAAGAGGATGCCCCGGAGGTCTCCCCCGCCGCTCCCGGTCACGCCGGAGACCAGCACCATGCCCGCCACCGCTGCGGCGGCGCAGAGCGCCTTCTTCACGCCCAGCCGTTCCCGGAACACCAGCGGCGAGAGCAGAAGCACGATGGTCGGCTCCATATAATAGCAGAGCGTGGCCACGGCCACGGTGGTGTAATTGTAGGCCTCAAAGAGCAGGATCCAGTTGATGCCGATCAGCGCGCCCGTCAGCACGAGCAGCCCCAGCTGCCGCCCCGTCAGACCGCTCCGGCCCTTCCTTCCCCGGCAGGCCAGCACGAGCAGCAGGAACACGCCGCCGAGCACGCCCCGGGAGAAGGCCAGCAGCCCGGACCCCAGGGGAATGGCACGGCGGAACACGCCGATGGTGCCGAAGATCAGCATGGCCGACGCGAGCCGCAGCATGGGGCCGCGGGCGCTTTTGCCGCGTTGCATTCTTCTCTCTCCTCTCAAAAACCGTGCCCGGAGCGCCCAGAGAAGGCGCTTCGGGCACGGTGCTTCTCTTTCTAACGGCTCAGGCTTCCTTGGTCGTAGCCTTGAGCACCACGTCGTGGGCGCCGCCCTCGACGATGGAGACGGAGGACACCAGCGTCAGCCGGGCCTTCTCCTGGAGCTCCGGGATGGTCAGCGCACCGCAGTTGCACATGGTGGAGCGCACCTTGGCCAAGGTCGTGCGGACGTTGTCCGCCAGCTTGCCGGCATAGGGCACGTAGGAGTCCACGCCCTCCTCGAAGCTGAGCTTCGTCGCGCCGCCGAGGTCGTAGCGCTGCCAGTTCCGGGCGCGGTTGGAGCCCTCGCCCCAGTATTCCTTCATGAGCGTGCCGTTGACGTTGACCTTCGCCGTGGGGCTCTCGTCGAAGCGGGCGAAGTAGCGGCCCAGCATGATGAAGTCCGCGCCCATGGCCAGGGCCAGGGTGATGTGGTGGTCGTGGACGATGCCGCCGTCGGAGCAGACGGGGACATAGATGCCGGTCTCACGATAGTACTCGTCCCGGGCCTCGCAGACCTCAATGAGGGCCGTGGCCTGGCCGCGGCCGATGCCCTTGGTCTCGCGGGTGATGCAGATGG
>CALICR010000108.1 GCA_938049125.1 uncultured Clostridia bacterium | reverse complement strand
ATAGCGGTCATAGATGCCTTGGCTGATAGAGGGCGTCACGATGCCCAGCAGGGACACCGCCAGCGTGAGCAGCACCAGCTGCACGGCGTCCGCCGTGCGGATGCGGCCCAGGCAAAAGCGGGCGAGGTCCCGGACCGTCAGGCTGCGGCTGGGCAGCGGCGGGTAGAGAAGCCACGCCTTGGGTGACAGCGCCGCATGCACCTCCTTCGTGCCGGGCAGCGCGCAGCCGTTCTCCACGTCCCAGAGGAGGTAGCGGTGCGTCCCGCGGCTCAGGCAGACCACCGGTCCGCCGTTATCCCGGAACGCCAGGAACGAGCCGCCGTCGGCCCGCTCCCAGCCCGGCTCCAGGACAATCTCCCGGCAGGCGAAGTGGGACAGCCGCGCGGCGTCGGCCACGGTAAAGCCGTCGCCGCAGGACTCCTTGAGCTTTTCATAGGGCACAAGCGGGATTTTCTGGCTGCCGCAGAGCAGTTGAAGCGCCCGGTAGAGCACCGGGGCGTCGCCGCCCTCCGCCGCGGCGGGCACGTCCTTCCGGAAGGCCCCGAGGAGCAGCGACAGCGTCGCCTCGCTGACATCCTCCTTCTGGTGCTGGGTCCGGCGGATGAAGCCGTCCTCGGTCACGATGTTGAAGCGATACTGGTCCACCAGACCGCCGTTGTAGCCCTCCCGCTCGAAGTTGCGGACCCGGGCCTTGCGGGCGAAGCGCTCCCGGAGCACCCGGGTAGAGCCGCCCTCGATGCGGCGCAGCTCCGCCCGCTCCAGCGCCGTGAAGCAGAAGCGCCAGTCACAGTATTCGAGGTCCCGGCAGGCAAAGGCCGGAAGGACCTCCCGCTCCTCCGCCTGATAGAGGAAGGACCGGCGGCCGGGCCGCCCCTGCTTGATGGGCACGATGTAGACGAGCACCGTGCCGTGCAGGACCTGAAAGGCGTCGCTCTCCCGCTCCGTCAGGAAACTTTCGCCGCCGTGCAGGGAGAGGACCCCATCCTGATTCATGCTCATAATCCGCTCCCCCTCAGAGATTCGAGATAAAGCGCCGGTAATGGCCCTCCGCCTGCGCCAGCTCCTCGTGGGTCCCGCGCTGGACGATGGTCCCGCGGTCCATGACGATGATCTCGTCGCAGTCCCGGATGGCGCTGAGCCGGTGCGCCACGATGACGCAGGTGCAGCCGCGGCGCTTGATGTTGTCCAAGATTTTCTTTTCCACGATGGGGTCCAGAGCGCTGGTGGCCTCGTCCATGACGAGCACCGTCGGATTCGTGGCCAACGCCCGGGCGATCTCCAGCCGCTGCCGCTGGCCGCCGGAGAGATTCGAGGCCCCCTCGGTCAGGTGGTAGTCGTAGGCGCCGGGCTTCTGGGAGATGACGTCGTGGATGCAGGCATCCTTGGCTGCCGCGATCATGTCCGACTCGGAGATGTTGCGGTTCCACATGGTGAGGTTGTCCCGCACCGTGCCGGAGAAGAGCGTGATGCTCTGGCTCACCGTGGAGACGCTGGCGTTCAGCACCTCCGCCGGAATTTCGTCCATGGGAATGCCGTCCAGCAGCAGTGTGCCGGTCCAGGGCCGGTACAGGCCGCTGACGATCTTGGATACCGTGGATTTGCCGCAGCCTGACGCGCCCACAAAGGCGATGGACGAGCCGCAGGGAATATGGAAGGAAAAATGCTCCACCGTGGGCGGCTTCAGGCGGCTGTAGCCAAAGGAGATGTCCCGCAGCTCCACCTCGCCGTCCAGCTTCGTCCGCAGCGGCCGCTTTTCAAGGTCCGTGCGGAATTTTTCGTCCTCGGGGTAGCGCAGGATATCCTCGACACGCCCGATGTCCGCCTTGGTGGTCTGGATGTTCTTCACGAAGCCCACCAGCGCGTCCACTGGCTCC
>CALICR010000107.1 GCA_938049125.1 uncultured Clostridia bacterium | reverse complement strand
GCAAGGCCCTCTCAGTCACCTTCGGTGACAGCTCTCCCAGAGGGAGAGCCAAGGGATGTGTGCAGCAAATCTCCCTCGCCGCTCCCCCTGGGAGAGGTGTCCGAGCAAAGCGAGGACGGAGAGGGCGGGCGAAGGAACAAGGACCATACTACCCCCAAAAGGCCGCAAGGCCCTCTCAGTCACCTTCGGTGACAGCTCTCCCAGAGGGAGAGCCAAGGGGCGGTCCCCTCCGTTCCATCGCGTGTTGGCATGAGAAATGGCGCGTATCGGTACCGATACGCGCCTTGAATTGTTTTACGCTCACCCATCAAACGTCCGCGCGGGGCGTTTCTCTGCCCGTGAACCGGAAAATGCGCGGAAAATCCGGAAAACACGGCGAAAATCGGAGAAACCGCGCCGCACATAGAAATGATGCAAAATGTTAATAAAATTTTAAATTGACTTTACAGAAGAATGGTGTTATAAACGTGCAGTGAGAATGGACAAAATTTATGGACGGATTTTGTACAAATTTTGAACACCCAGCCCGGTACGCCGGGCGATGAGAGACTCTTATGACACCTTCTATGTTTGAATCTTCGGCGTCCTCTGCGCCGCGCGAGGGCCTGTACGGCCTGCCCCGCGGCGCGGCGCGGCCCCGGGGCCTCCGGGCCGGGGCGGACGCCTTTGCGGAAAGCCCGTATTTCGCGGCGGTGCTGCTGGGCACGGCCGCCTGGTTTTTGCTTCTGAACGACAGCCGCGGCGCGGTGACGGCCATGGCCCTCGCCTTCTGCACCGTCATGCTCTTCTGCCGGGACGTGCTCTGCGCCCTGCTGCCGCTGCTGCTGGCGCTGCTCTGCACCGTGGACCACTATGAGGACCTCCGGTATTTCCTGGACCTCTGGTGGCTGGCGGCCCCCGTGCTGCTGGCGGTGACGGTCCGGCTGGTCCGGACGCCGGTGCGCCGCGCCGGGCGCTGCCGCCGGGGCCTTCTGGCGGTCTCCGCCGCGGTGCTGCTGGGCGGACTGGGCCGCCTGCCGCTGGAGCAGGCCCTGTCGCCCCTGGCGCTCTACTACACGCTGGGCCTCAGCGCCGGGATGCTGGCGGTCTACCGCCTGGCCCGGGGCACCGTGTCCTCCGGGGCTGAGGCCCGGGCGCGCTTTGCGGATACGCTCTACGCCGCGGGCATCTTCGCTGCCTTCCTGGTGCTGCGGGTCTACTGCACCCAGCTGCACCGCTTCCTGCGCACCGGCGCGACGCTCTACTTCAGCTACCGCAACTACTGCGCCACCATGCTGCTGCTGGCGCTGCCCGTGCCCTTCCTGCGGGCGCTGGAGCAGCCGCGGCACCTGATGTCCGCGGGCGTGCTCTACCTCGCGCTGCTGCTCTCCGGCTCGCGGAGCGGCCTGCTCTTCGGCACGGTGCTGCTCCTGCTGGCGGCAGCGGGACTGCTGCATTGGGATCCGGCGCGGCGGGGGACCTACCTCCAGCTTTTGCAGCGCTGGGGCATCCCGGCGGCGGCGTTCACGGTATTCCTGGCGCTGGTGCTCTTCTCGGAGCGCTTCTCCCACGGCCTCCTGACCGAGGCCGACGCGGACCGGGTCAGCTTCCTGCGCCGGGCGCTGCGGGATTTTCTGGACAATCCCCTCTTCGGCCAGGGACTCGGCAGCCGGGAGAACGCCTCCGTCTTCTCCGGCGTGCCCGGGAGCCTTGTGTTTTACCATAACTATGTGGCCCAGATCCTCGGGAGCCTCGGCCTCGCGGGCGCGGCGGCCTACGGCCTCCAGCTCCGGAACCGGGTGGTGCTGCTGCGGCGGAGCTGGAACCCCCAGACCGCGGCCCTGGGCCTCAGCGCCCTCGGGATGCTGCTCATGTCCATGACGAACCCCGGCGCCTTCTGCCCCGCGCCCTATGAGCTGCTGATGGTGACGCTCTTCGCCCTGCTGGAGAAAAAATGACCCGCTGTCAAGGAGAAACACTTGACAAGCGGCGGAAGATACGGTATGATAAACGAGCTGTAAAGGTCAGGACCTTGTCAGGGAGGGGGAGACGCCATGGAGCCGACGGCGCTGGAATGGACGCTCCTCTTCGACTGCTACGGGGAGATGCTGACGGAAAAACAGCAGACCTGCTTTGACCTGCACTATAATCAGGACCTCTCCCTCGGGGAGATCGCCGAGGAGCTGGGCATCAGCCGCCAGGGCGTCCACGATACGCTGGTGCGGACCGAGGCCGCGCTGCGCTCCATGGAGCAGCGGCTGGGCTGCGTCCGCCGGGAGCGGCGGCTGCGGCAGGTCAGCGCGGAGCTGGAGCAGGTGGCCGCGGCGCTGCGCGAACGCGGTCAGGAGGACCTGGCGCAGCGGCTTCTGGCCGCCGCCGACGGAATAAAGGAGTAGCCATGGCATTTGAGGGCCTTTCCGATAAGCTGTCCAATGCATTCAAAAAGCTGCGCGGCAAGGGCCGCCTGACGGAGCAGGACGTGAAGGACGCCATGCGGGAGATCCGCCTGGCCCTGCTCGAGGCCGACGTCAGCTATAAGGTTGTCAAGGACTTCACGAAGGAGGTCACGGCCCGCGCCGTCGGCGCCGACGTGCTTGAGAGCCTGACGCCCGCCCAGATGATCGTCAAGATCGTCAACGAGGAGCTGTGCCGCCTCATGGGCAGCGAGAATCAGAAGATCAAGATCTCCTCAAAGCCGCCCACGGTCGTGATGCTTGTGGGCCTCCAGGGCGCGGGCAAGACCACCAACGGCGCGAAGCTCGCCGGGCTCATGAAGAAGCAGGGCAAGCGCCCGCTGCTGACGGCCTGCGACGTCTACCGTCCCGCCGCCATCAAGCAGCTGGAGGTCGTGGGCGAGAAGCTGGGCATCGAGGTGTTCCAGATGGGCACGTCGAACCCCGTGGACATCGCCAAGGCCGCCGTGGAGTACGCGAAGAAGCAGGGCTTCGACATGGTGTTCCTGGACACCGCCGGCCGCCTCCACATCGACGAGGCGCTGATGGAGGAGCTGAAGGCCATCAAGGCCGCCGTGGAGCCCACGGAGATCATGCTGGTCGTGGACGCCATGACCGGTCAGGACGCGGTCAACGCGGCCCAGTCCTTCAACGAGCTGCTGGACATCGATTCCGTCATGCTGACGAAGCTGGACGGCGACGCCCGCGGCGGCGCGGCCCTCTCCGTCAAGGCCATCACCGGCAAGCCCATCAAGTTCGCGGGCGTCGGCGAAAAGCTGGACCAGATCGAGCCGTTCTATCCGGACCGCATGGCCTCCCGTATTCTGGGCATGGGCGATGTGCTGACGCTGATCGAAAAAGCGGAGCAGGCCATGGACCAGAAGAAGGCCAAGGAGCTGGAGGAGCGTCTCCGCAGCAACAAATTTACCCTCACCGATTATTACGACCAGCTCGTGCAGCTCAAGAGCATGGGCTCCGTCGAGGAAATTCTCAGCATGATGCCCGGCATGAACAGCGGTGCGCTGAAGAACGCCAAGGTGGACGAGGGCGCGCTGGCCCGCACCGAGGCCGTTATCCTCTCCATGACGCCCTATGAGCGCGAGAATCCCAGCTGCCTCAACCACTCGCGGAAGCGCCGCATCGCCGCCGGCTCCGGCGTCAAGGTCGAGGAGATCAACAAGGTCCTCAAGACCTACGACATGATGAAGAGCATGATCCGCCAGTTCTCCGCCCCCGGCGCAAAGAAAAAGATGAAGCGCATGGGCCGCGGCGGCGGCTTCCCGGGCCTCGGCGGCATGGGCGGCATGGGCGGCTTCCCCGGCTTCTGAATTACGCTCGTATTAAGCAAACCGTCAATCGACGAAGACGCTTTACGAAATAGAGAGACTATGTTGGAGGTGAATACTTCATGGTTAAGATCAGACTGCGCAGAATGGGCGCGAAGAAGAATCCTTACTACCGGATCGTGGTCGCGGACTCCCGCAGCCCGCGTGACGGCCGCTGCATCGAGGAAATCGGCACCTATAACCCCCTGACCGACCCCGCGACCATCCAGGTGGACGTGGAGAAGGCGCAGCAGTGGATCAAGAACGGCGCACAGCCCACGGACACCGTCAGAGGTCTGCTGAAGAAGGCCGGCGCCCTCTAAGCAAATGAAGGAGAACCGCGAATGAAAGAACTTTTGCTGTATGTGGCAAAAAATCTCGTCGACAATCCGGATGCTGTCACCGTGACGGAAACGCCCGGCGACGTGACAGTGCTGGAACTCCGCGTTGCTCCTGAGGACATGGGCAAAGTGATCGGCCGCCAAGGCCGGATTGCAAAGGAAATCCGCACCATCGTCAAGTCCGTTGCCCAGCGCGACGGGAAAAAGGTTTCCGTTGAAATCGTCGACTAAGCGTCATGCGCGGCACTTGTCTGCCGCGCATGATCCATATCACGGCCGGTCCGGGCCCCGCCCGCCGCGCCCGCCAAGGAGGAACGCCTGTGAGCGCTTATCTTGAAACCGGAGAGATCGTCTCCACCCACGGCATCCGCGGGGAGGTCAAGGTCTATCCCTGGGCCGACAGCCCGGACTTCCTGCTGCAATTTGACACGCTGCGTATCGGGGACACCGACTACGCCGTGGAGCAGAGCCGCGTGCAGAAGACCTGCGTGCTGCTGAAGCTCCGGGGCGTGGACACGGTGGAGCAGGCCATGGCCCTCCGGGGCAAGACCGTCTCCTTCGACCGCACCGGCGTCGAGCCGGAGGCGGGCTGGTTCATCGCGGACCTTCTGGGCCTCCGGGTCCTGAGCGGGGGCCGGGAGATCGGCCGCATCGCCGACGTGCTGCAATACCCCGGCAACGACGTCTGGGTCGTCCGCGGGGAGAAGGAGTACATGATCCCCGCCGTTCCGGCCTTCCTCAAGGAGGTCAACGTGGCGGAGGGCTATGTGGAGGCCGAGCTGATCGAGGGGATGGAGACCGATGCGCATTGACATTATGACGCTGTTCCCGGACACCGTCGGAGATATGATGAACGAGAGCATCCTGGGCCGCGCCCAGGAGCGGGACCTCATCCGCATCACGGCCTGGCAGATCCGGGACTACACCCAGAACAAGCAGAACCAGGTGGACGATTACCCCTACGGCGGCGGCCACGGCGCGATTTTGCAGGCGGACCCGCTCTACCGCTGCTGGGAGGCCATCTGCGACGACGCCGGGGGACCGGTCCACACCATTTTCATGTCCCCCTGCGGCGAGACCTTCACCCAGGGTAAGGCGCGGCAGCTGCTGCGGGACTACGAGAACCTCATCCTGGTCTGCGGCCACTATGAGGGCGTGGACCAGCGGTTCCTGGACGAGTGCGTCGATGAAGAGATTTCCCTGGGCGACTTCGTGCTGACCGGCGGCGAAATTCCGGCCATGGCCGTGGCAGACTGCGTCTGCCGCATGGTGCCCGGCGTGCTCTCGGACCCGGAGTGCTTCCAGGAGGAGAGCCACTGGGACGGACTGCTTGAATATCCCCAGTATTCCCGCCCCGCCGTCTGGCACGGGCGGGAGGTGCCGCCGGTGCTCTGCTCCGGCGACCACGGCAAGGTGGCGCGGTGGCGGCGCAAGCAGGCCATCCTGCGGACCATGCACCGGCGTCCGGACCTCTTCGCCCAGCTCCGGCTGCCGTCCAAGACCCGGGCGGAGAAAAAGTTCATTGCGGAATTGGAGGCGGAGGATCATGAGTTCGGCGCTCGATATGCTGAGAACCTGGGTCGGGGAAAGCCATAACATCGTGTTTTTCGGCGGGGCCGGCGTCTCAACGGAGTCCGGGATCCCGGATTTCCGCAGCGTGGACGGGCTGTATCACCAGAAGTTCGACTACCCGCCGGAGACCATTCTGAGCCATGGCTTTTTCTGCGCGCATCCCGAGGAATTTTTCCGGTTTTACCGGGAGAAGATGCTGCCCCTGGAGGCGCGGCCCAATGCGGCCCATCTGACGCTGGCCCGCTGGGAGCGGGAGGGGCGGCTGAAGGCCGTGGTGACCCAGAACATTGACGGCCTGCACCAGAAGGCCGGGAGCAGACAGGTCTATGAGCTGCACGGCTCCGTGCTGCGCAACTACTGTATGCGCTGCGGGAAGTTCCACAGCGCCGAGTTCATCCGGGACAGCGCGGGCGTGCCGCGGTGCAGCTGCGGCGGCATCGTGAAGCCCGACGTGGTGCTCTACGAGGAGGCCCTGAAGGAGGAGACGCTGCTGGGCGCGGTCCGGGCTATCGCGGCGGCGGACCTGCTCATCGTCGGCGGAACCAGCCTCACGGTCTATCCGGCGGCGGGACTGCTCAACTACTTCAGCGGGAAGCACCTGGTGCTCCTCAACCGGGACGAGACGGGCCGGGACGGCGCGGCGGACCTCATCCTGCGCCAGCCCATCGGGCAGGTGCTGGGCGCGTTCTGAGGTGCGGGCAGGTTTTGCAGGGAAAAGCGCAGGTTTTTCCCTGTACGCGGCGGCCTTGGCGGCATATGATAAAAGAAACTGCGGCAAGCGGCGGGAGGTATGTTCATGAAAATCGTGGTTTTGGCGGGCGGCATCAGCACGGAACGCCAGGTGTCCCTGGCGTCCGGTACGGAGATCTGCAGGGCGCTGCGGGGCCTGGGGCACCGGGCGATCCTGGTGGACCTCTACCTCGGCCTGCCAGGCTGGATCCATCGCCCGGACGCGGCCTTTGACGAGCCGGACGGCTTCTGCGGCAGCGTATCCATCGGGCGCGACGCCCCGTCGCTGGAGGCGGTGCGGGCCATGCGGGCGGAAAATCCGGCCTCGCGGCTCGGACCCGGCGTGCTGGAGGTCTGCGGCTGCGCCGACCTCGTGTTCCTGGGCCTCCACGGCGCGGACGGCGAGGACGGCAAGATCCAGGCGGTGCTCGATCTGCTGGGTGTGCCCTATACCGGCTCCGGCTGCCTCGGCAGCGCCATGGCCATGGATAAGATCACGTCGAAGCGCATGATGGAGCACTGTGGCATCCGTACGCCCGCGTGGCAGATGCTGGAGATCGGGCCGGAGGACGATGTCCGGACACTGGCGGAGACGCTGTCGCTGCCCTGCGTTGTCAAGACGCCCGAGGGCGGCTCCTCCATCGGCGTCCGTCTGCCCGACACCCGGGCGGAGTTGGAGGCGGCGCTGCGGGAGGCCGCGGCACTGGACCCGCGGATTTTGGTAGAACAGCGCATTGAGGGCCGGGAGATCACCGTGGCTGTGCTGGATGGTGAGGCGCTGCCCGCCGTAGAGATCGTGCCGCCTGAGGGGACCTACTTCGACTACGTCGCCAAGTACCAGAGCACGGAGCAGGGCGGCGCGCAGGAGATCTGCCCCGCCCCCATCACGGCGGCGCAGCAGGCGGAGATGGGCGAGATGGCCCTGAAGCTCCACCGGGTGCTGGGCCTCGCGGTCTATTCCCGGGCCGACTTCATCCTCGACGCGGACGGCACACCCTGGTGCCTCGAGACGAACACCCTGCCGGGCATGACGCCCGCCAGTCTGCTGCCGAAGTCGGCGGCGGCGGTGGGGCTGAGCTACCCGGCCCTCTGCGAGCGCATCGCGGAGCTGTCGCTCCGGGCCCGGCACTGAATTTCAAAAATAAGCCCCCGCGTTCCGCTTTTATCGGAGCGCGGGGGCTTATTTGCGCGGTCAGCGGGGCCGTTCGAAGGCGACGAGGCCGCATTCGTAGGGGTGGTCGAGGTAGCGGACCTCCGCGTCCGGGGCGCGGTGGAGCAGAAGCTTCCAGGCAATCAGTACGTCGCCGCTGCCGGAGAGGATCATGATGGCGGAGAGGTAAAAGAGGCAGGGCGAGCCGAGGGCCGCCGCCGCGGCGCTCAGGCCGAAGCCCAGCACCAGCGTGGGCATGAGGCATCCGAGGAGGTACTGCCTCTTGGTGAGCGGCTCGGCGCAGGTGCAGTAGGGCATCAGCGCTTTCCAGATCACGCCGAACTCGATGGCCCGGAGGCGTGAGGGGGCGAAGCAGCCCCAGGTGAGGCCGTGGATGCCCTCGTGGAGCACGATAAGGACCAGTAGCACCGGGAAGAGCAGCAGCGTCTCCGCCATGGAGAAAGCGGGGACTGGCAGGGGGTTCCATTGGCAGTAGAGGAACCCCGCGAGGACGGCGAGGGGAAGCGTGAGCACGAGGCCCCAGAGGTTCGCGGCGAAGGGTGCTCACGGTGAGGTCCCGCTGCCGCCAGCCCTGGGCGGCCATGGCCTCGGAGATGCGGAGAAAGCGCTCCTTGCGGCGCTGCTCCTGCGGGGTGAGCCGGCGTTCTTGTTTGGTCATGGGTCGATCCTTTCTTCCGGCGCGTCCGGCAGGGCCTCGATGCGGCGGGTCAGCTCCTCGGCGAAGCGGCCGATGTGCAGGCCGTCGAGGAGGCGGTGGTTGACCTCAATGGAGAGGCCCAGGGTGACGCGGTCCCCTTCGCGGACGTAACGGCCCCAGGCAATGTGGGGGATGGACTCGTCCTTCGCGCCGGGCGCGGCGAGGTCCCGCTCGTTGGTCAGGGCCGTGAGATCGACCCAGGGGAGGCAGGAAAAGTAGACGAGGTCATCGCCCTCGGCGGCGGGGTCGAGGAAGGCGGCCTGGGTAAGGCTGCGCGCCCGGGCATCCCGGCAGAAGTCCGGCAGTGTGCCGGTGCAGGGCGGCATGGTCACGATATGGAACTGTTCGCTGCCGGGCCGGAGGTCCGTGAAGCTGGGGCGGCGGCAGGCGTGGCGCACGACGGTTTCCCCGCGGACGGCGTAGCGGAAGGCGTCCACGGCGTCGGCGGCCCGGGTGCAGAGGTAAATGAGAGAGTAGTAGAAGGACAGGCCGGTGCGCTTCGTGTAGCGGTACAGCCGCGTCACGTCCTGGCGGAAGGTGACCATGTAGAAGGGGTTCGAAACGGCGCTGAAAAAGTCGAAGACCGGGCGGCGGGGCCAGGCCTCAAGGTCGATGTACTCCATGGGGCCTCCTTTCGGCGTCAGGCGAGGGTGAGCGTCTGGCCCGGGGCCAGCGTGGTGGGGCCGGAGCGGGTGTCGAGGTACAGCGTTGCGGCGGTAGGATTCTGAATCACGCGGCCATTCATGGAGGCGCGGAGCTGACCGCAGGCGGTCAGGTAATCGCAAATTTCGAGGTTCGTGGCGTACCAGATATCCGTGTGGCCGCCCATGCGGCGGCAGAAGCGCTCCAGGCGGTCCCAGCCGCCCGGCTCATCGAATTCGTAGCTATGGCCCCAGATATAGAAGAGCTTCGGCCCCCAGGGCGGGTCCAGGGCGAGAAAGTCCTCGCCGAGGTCGAAGAGGGCCGGATCGGTGCCGCGGCAGGTGCCCTGGAGGCGATAGAAGTCCTTGGGCAGGTCGAAGCTGTGAGTCACGGGGGTGGTCCGGGCGTAGGCGAGGCCGCAGAGACGGAGCGTTTCGGCGATATCGTCGTTCCAGGTGCCCATGGGGTAGGCGAAGCCGCGGACCAGGGCGCCGAAGAAGGCCTCCAGGGCCTCGCGGCAGCGGACGGCCTCCCAGGCGGCAGTCCCCGCCGGGAGCTGCTCCAGGAAGGGGTGGCCGAAACCGTGGGCGGCGACCTCGTGGGGCGAGCCGCCGTAGAGTGCCAGGGCCTCGGCCCGGGTGAGGCGCGGATGGTCCCGCAGCGGGGGCGGGTCCAGGGCAAAGTCACCGCCGTTCAGGTTAAAGGTGGCCCGGAGGCCATAGAGGTCCAGAATTTCGATCATCCGGGCGTCCTGGCGGACGCCGTCGTCGTAGCTGAGGGTCAGGGCCTTCCGGCGGAAGCCGGGCCAGCGGACATAATAGCGGTTATAATAGGGGTCCATGGGCGTACCTCCTGGTGCCGGGCCTTGGACGGCCCGTTTTTTCCATGATAGCATCGCGCCGGGGAGGCTGTCAAGCTGCGGCAGGGTGGGGGAGCGGGGAGGTGCGGAGAGAGACGGAAAAAGGGACGCGGCGGGCGGAAAAGGCCGAGCGGGACGCCGTTCCGTGCCTGAAAGCGGGAGCGCGGAGAACGACGCGGCGGTGGGTGTCGAAATTGTGAAAAAACTCTGAAAATCCGGGCACTGATTTGGCGGAATTGCCACTTGCAATTTCTGAAATTCATGTTAATATATTAGCACGTTATCACAGTAAAGCACATGATGCTTTCAGACAGAAGGAGAGAACCAAAATGAAAAAAACGATCGCGATGCTGCTTGCGCTGGTGCTGTGCCTGAGCCTGCTGACGGCCTGCGGCAGCAAGGATACGGCGGCGGACGCCGACACCCAGAAGACCGAAGAGACCGCCAAGGACGAGACTGCTGCTGACACCGCCGCGGCGGACACCGCGGACACGGACGCCGCGGGTAAGACCTTCACTGTCGGCTTCGACGCCGAGTATGCCCCCTACGGCTACATGGGCGACGACGGCGAGTACACCGGCTTCGACCTCGAGCTGGCCCAGGGCGTCTGTGACATCTACGGCTGGGAGTTGGTCAAGAAGCCCATCAACTGGGATTCCAAGGACATGGAGCTGAATGCCGGTTCCATCGACTGCATCTGGAACGGCTTCACCATGACGGGCCGCGAGGACGACTACACCTGGAGCGAGCCCTATGTGGACAACAGCATCGTCTGGGTCGTCAAGACCGACTCCGGCATTGAGGCCGCCGAGGACCTAGCGGGCAAGAACGTCGTGACGCAGTCCGGCTCCTCCGCCTACACGGCCCTGACCAACGAGGAGGACAACGACGAGAACCTGGCTCTGGCCGCCACCTTCGCCTCCCTCCAGGCAGTGCCCGACTACAACACCGCCTTTGCCAACCTGGATTCCGGCCTGGTGGATGCCATCGCCGTGGATGTGGGCATTGCGAACTACCAGCTGGCCTCCCGGAATGACGACTCCCTGACAATCCTGGAGGAGCCGCTGTCCACGGAGCAGTACGCCATCGGCTTCAAGCTGGGCAACACAGAGCTGCGGGACCAGGTACAGGATGCGCTGAACCAGTTGGTGGACAACGGCACGTTCAGCCAGCTTGCCGAGAAGTACGACCTGCAGGATATGGTCTGCATCGGAAAGTAAATGACCGGTCCGGAGGGGACGGCGGGACACCGCCGCCCCTGTTCCGGGCGGAGAAAGGAATCCTCCATGACTTTTGACGTCATTCTCCAGCAGCTGGCCGCAGGCTTCGGCAAGACGCTGCTGATCTTTTTCCTGACGCTGGCCTTCTCCCTGCCCCTTGGGCTGCTGGTCTGCCTGGGCCGAATGTCCCGGTGGGCACCGTTCCGGGCGCTGGGGAAGCCCGGGTGCACCGCCGCGCTGCGGCGGCTTGCGTCGTTCCGGCCCCTCTGTCTGATTTTTAAATTCTGCATCTCCATTCTGCGCGGCACACCGCTGATGCTCCAGCTGCTGGCTGTGTGCTACGGGCCCTACTACCTCTTCCATGCGAAGCTCTCCGCCGGGTGGACGTTCACGGCGCTGATCCTCGGCTTTGTCATCAACTATGCCGCCTATTTTGCGGAGATCTACCGCGGCGGCATCGAGTCCATGCCCGTGGGGCAGTACGAGGCGGCGGAGGTGCTGGGCTATACCAAGGGCCAGACCTTCTGCAAGATCATCCTGCCCCAGGTCATCCGGCGCATCCTGCCCTCGGTGACGAACGAGGTCATCACGCTGGTCAAGGACACGTCCATGGCCTTTGTGCTGGCCTACGCCGAGATGTTCACGCTGGCCAAGCAGATCGCCGCGGCCAAGACCACGTTCCTGCCGCTGTTCGTGGCGGGCGTGTTCTACTTCATATTCAACGCCGTGGTGGCCTACACCATGGAATTCCTGGAGAAAAAGCTGGCCTATTACCGCTGAGGAGGACGGACCATGAAGCTACTTGCACTCGATCACATTGAAAAGTCCTTCGGCGGGACAAAGGTGCTGAAGGATATCAGCCTCTCTGTCCAGGAGGGTGAGGTGGTGGCCATCATCGGCCCCTCCGGCTC
>CALICR010000106.1 GCA_938049125.1 uncultured Clostridia bacterium | reverse complement strand
GGACGTCGTGCCCTTCGGCGGCCGGAAGCCGGACGATATGCTGCGCCTGGCCGCCTGCCTGGAGGAGCACTTCCCCCACTCCATGGCCACCGCCGTGGTCCAGGAGGCCCGCAGCCGCGGCCTCGCCCACGAGGAGATGCACTCCGAGGTGGAATACCTGGTGGCCCACGGCATCGTCAGTGCCGTCAGCGGCACCCGGGTCCTCGTCGGCAGCGCCCACTTCGTCTTCGAGGACGAGCACTGTACCATTCCCGCCGGGGAGCAGGCGCGCTTCGATGCGCTGCCCGACTCCTGCTCGCACCTCTACCTCTGCATCGGCGGCGAGCTGGCGGCGGTCATCTGCATCGCCGACCCGCTCCGCGAGGAGGCGCGGGACGTCATCGCGGCCCTGCGGCGCATGGGCATCCAAAAGACCGTCATGCTGACCGGCGACAGCGAGCGCACCGCCGCCGCCATCGCCGCCCAGGTGGGTGTGGACGAGTACCGCGCCGAGGTCCTGCCCGAGGACAAGGCCGCCTTCGTGAAGCAGGCCCGGGACGAGGGCCACACGGTCCTCATGCTGGGCGACGGCATCAACGACACCCCGGCTCTCTCCGCGGCCAACGCGGGCATCGCCGTCAGCGACGGCGCAGCCATCGCCCGGGAGATCGCCGACGTGACCATCCCCGCCGGGAGCCTCACGGACCTGCTGGTGCTGCGGCAGCTCTCCCAGGCGCTCATGAAGCGCATCCACGCGAATTACCGCTTCGTCATCGGCTTCAACGGCTCGCTCATCGTCCTCGGCGCGCTGGGCGTTCTGCCGCCCGCCACCTCGGCAGCGCTGCACAACCTCTCCACCCTGGGCATCAGCCTCCGGAGCATGACGAACCTCCTGGACCGTCCCTGAGCATCCATCCCCTCCCGCCGCCCGGCCCGCCGGACGGCGGGCTTTTTCCGTCCCGGCGCCGAAAAGGCCCGCCCGCTCCCTTGCGGCGGGGCGGAAACTGTGATAGGATAGAGAAAATTTGCAGCGAAGGATGATTTTCCATGCAGTATCCGAATGTATGCCTCCGGCGCGGGGAGGAGACGGGCGTCCGGCAGGGGCAGCCCTGGATCTTTGAAAACGAGCTGGACTGGGCCGACGACATCTGCGAGGACGGCGGCATCGTCACCGTGCTCGACAGCCGGGAGCGCTTCGCGGCCCGGGGCTTCTTCAACCGCCGCTCCGCCATCACCGTCCGCGTCCTCACCCGGGACCCGGAGGAGGTCATCGACGCCGGCTTTTTCCGCCGCCGCATCGAGCGGGCCTGGAACTTCCGCCGCAGCCTCGGCTTTGAAAACGCCTGCCGCGTCGTCTTCGGCGAGGCCGACGGCCTGCCGGGCCTGACCGTGGACAAGTTCGGCGACTGCCTCTCCTTCCAGATCACGTCCCTCGGCATGGATGCCTGGCGGGACGATCTCCTCACGATCCTCTGCGACCTGTTCCGCCCCCGGGGCATCATGGAGCGGAACGACCTGCCCGTCCGGGAAAAGGAGGGCCTGCCCCAGCGCAAGGGCTGCGTTTACGGCGAGGTCCCGGCGGAGCTGGAGATCCGGGAGCACGACGCCGTCATGGTCTGCGACCTCTTGAACGGCCAGAAGACGGGCCACTTCCTCGACCAGCAGGAAAACCGCGGCCGCCTCCGGCCCTACGCCCCCGGACGCAGCGTGCTGGACCTCTGCTGCTGCACCGGCGGCTTCTCCATCCACGCGGCGCTCTACGGCGCGGCGTCCGTGGAGGCCGTGGACACCTCGGAGGAGGCGCTGGAGCTGGTCCGGCGCAATGCCGCGCGCAACGGCTGCCAGGACTGCATCACCACCACGAAGGCCAACGTCTTCGACCTCATGCGCCGCTACGCCGCCGAGGGGCGGCGCTACGGCCTCGTCATCCTGGACCCGCCCGCCTTCGCCAAGAGCCGCAAGGCCCTGGACGGCGCGTACCGGGGCTACAAGGAGCTGAACCTCCGGGCCATGCAGCTCACGGAGCCGGGCGGCTTCCTCGTCACCTGCTCGTGCAGCCAGTTCATGACGCCGGAGCTGTTCCTCAAGATGCTCCGGGAGGCCGCCGCCGACTCGGGCCGGGAGGTCCGGCTGCTCGAGCGGCTCATGCAGTCCCGGGACCATCCCGCGTCCCTGAACGCCGCCCAGTCTCTCTACCTCAAGGGCGAAATTTTACAGGTGCTGTAAGGCAGAAAAACCCCGGCATTCCATGCCGGGGTTTTTCGCTTTCTCAGAGGTCCACCAGCGCGAGGTCCTCCTCGCGGACGGTCCGAAGCTCTTTCTTATTGAAGATGTCGTAGATGCAGGGCACCACGAACAGGGTCATCAGCGTCGCATAGGTGAGGCCGCCGATGCACACCACCGCCACCGGCCGCATGAGGGACGTGCCCGCGGAGACGCTCACGGCCATGTCGATGAGGCCGAGGATCGTGGTGATGGACGTCATGAGGATGGGGCGCATTCTCGTGACGCCGGCCTCCAGGATGGCCTCGCGGCGCTCCATGCCCTCCCGGCGCAGCTGGTTGATGTAGTCCACCAGGACGATGCCGTTGTTGACGATGATGCCCGTCAGCATGATGAAGCCGATGAGGGACACGACGCTGACCTCCATGCCGCAGAGCAGCAGGGCCAGGAAGCCGCCGGTGAAGGCCAGCGGGATCGTGAACATGACGATGAAGGGCGACTTGAGGGACTGGAACTGGGCCACCATGACGAGGTAGACCAGCAGCACGCCCAGCAGCAGCATGAGCAGCAGCTGCTGAATTGCCTCCATGATGCTCTCATTCTCGCCGCTGAAGGCGTAGGTGACGCCCTCGCCGAGGTCCGCGTCCTTCATGGCCGCCTCCGCCGCCCGGGTCACCTTCGTGACGTTCTTCCCGTCCGCCACGGCGGCGGACACCGTCAGGTACCGGCGCTGGTTCAGGCGGGAGATGGTGTTCAGGCTGGTGGTCTCCTCGACCTCTGCCACGTCGCCGAGGCGGAAGGAGACGGTCTCCCCGGCCTGATTCGTGGTCTCCAGGGTGTAATTTTCGAGGTCGTCCCGGCTCAGGCGGCTGCCCGCGGGGCGCTCCACCACCACGTCGGTGGTGGTGCCGCTGAGGTCCAGCGTTGTGGCCGTGGTCGAATTCTGGAGGTCCGCCGCCAGCTGCATATAGATCTGCGCCACGGTCATGCCCTGCTCCATGGCGGCGTTCCGGTCGATCCTGATGTGGACCGCCGCGGCCGCCTCGTCGAGACCGTCGGAGACATCCTCGACCCCATCCACGGTCCCGAGGACCTGGGCGGCGGTCTTCGCCGCCTGCTGGAGCGTCTCCATATCATCGGCGTAGACCTGAAGCGTGATGCCGCTGCCCGTGAGCATACTCATGTCCATCATGGCCGCCGAGGTGCTGACGGTGCAGGGCAGGTCGGCGCAGAGGGACTCGATCCTCTTGCCCATGGCCGCACCGGAGGCCTTCTCGTCCGAAAGCGTCACGTAAACGGTGACGTCGTGGCTGCCGCCGCTGCTGCCGCCGGTGAGCATCCCCATGCTGCCCGAGGACATCATGGCACCCACGGTGTCGATGCCGTCCAGTGTGCCGATGCGCTCCAGGACCTGATCCGCCAGGTCCGCAGCCTCGGTCACATCCGCATCCTCGGGCATGGCCACGGAGACCGTCACACTGGGCATATCGATCTCCGGCATGAACGTGAATCCCTTGGCCACGGCCAGGGCCGCGCTGCCCAGCAGCAGCGCCACTGCGGCACCCAGCACCACGGCCTTGTGCCGCAGCGACCAGTCCGCCGCCCGGCGGTAGCCCGCCAGCAGCTTACCCAGGATGAAGTCCTTCGTCTTCTTCTCCCGGCGGAGCATCCCGGAGGCCATGGCCGGCACCAGCGTCAGCGAGACGATGAGGCTCGCCAGCAGCGAGTAGGTCATGGTCAGCGCCAGGTCCGTGAAGAGCTGCTTCGTGATGCCCTCCACGAAGACGATGGGCAGGAAGACGCAGACCGTGGTCAGCGTCGAGGCGATGACGGCCCCGGCCACCTGCCGTGCACCGGACACCGCCGCCTGGATGACGTTGGCCCCCTTGGCCCGCAGGCGGTAGATGTTCTCGATGACGACAACGGAGTTATCCACCAGCATACCGACGGCCACCGCCAGGCCCGAGAGCGAGATCATATTGATGGTCACACCGGAGAAGTACATGAGCACCACGGCGAAGACCAGGCTGATGGGGATGGAGCAGAGGGTGATGAAGGTGGGCCGCAGGTCCTTGAGGAAGAGGTAGAGGATCAGAATGGCGAACACCGCGCCCAGCAGCAGGCTGCGCAGGATGGACTCCACGATCATATAGATGTACTCGCCCTGATCCATCAGGGACACGAAGTGGAGGCCGGGGTACTCCGCCTCCAGCTCGGCAAAGCGGTCCGCGATATTGTTTGTGGCCTCGGCGGTGGCGTAGGTGCTCTGCTTTTCAAAGCTGAGCACCACGCCGTCCTGGCCGTTGAGGCGGGCGTAGCTCTCGGCGCTGTTGTCCTGGAGCATGACCTCCGCCACGTCCGAGAGCCGCACCGGTTCCACCCCGTCGATGCCGAGGTCAAAGAGCACCAGGTCCGCAAGCTCCTCCTGCGACGTAATTTCGTCACCGACGGAGACCATGTAGCTGACACCGTCCTGCTCCACATAGCCCGCGGGCATGGAAAAGTTCTGAGCCGTCAGGATCTGTGTCACCATGTTCATGGTCACGATGCCTGTGAGGTCCGCCTGGTCCAGTGCCGCTTGCCGACTCTCCTCCAGGGTGTCCATGCCGGATTCGAGCTGGGTGAGGCCGCTCTCCAGTGCGGCGCTGTTCACCGCCAGCTGGGCCGCGGCATCGCCCAGCTCCAGCAGGCCGCTGGTCTTCTGCTGGCTCAGAAGCCTCGCCGCGTCCTTGAGCTGGAGCATCCCGGCATCCAGCTGGGACAGCGCGTCCGTCAGCGCCGCCTCAGCGGCGTCGAGCTGGACGAGGTTCTCGTTCAGCTCCGCCAGCTTGGCATCCAGAGTCTCCTCGTTCAGTCCCTCCTCCTCCAGGCTGGCCTTTAGACCCTCGATGCGGGCAGCAATGTCCGCGGCGGCCTGCTTCTTCTCGTCGATGCGGGTCTGAATGCTGCCGATATCCAGGCCGTAGGCCGCGAGTTTCGCCTGAAGCTCCGCCCAGTTGGCCTCAAACTGCTTGTAGACGTCGCTCTCCTTGATCGCGGCAATGGCGGCGTCGATCTCCTCCTGCGTGAGGCCCGTGTCCTGCATGATCTTGTCGATCTCAGCCTCAAAGCCCTTCTTGAGGGCCTGGAGCCGATCCGCCGTCGCTTGCAGCTCCAGCAGCGTCTCGAGGTCCTTTTCGATGGCCTTGGCCTCCTGGGAGAGGGTACTGAGGCCGTCCTTGAGCGTCGTGAGCACCTGGAGCGCCATCTCGATCTGAGAGCGGCCCGACTGGACCTGGCCCAGCTGGCTCTGGAGCTCCGAGCGTGTGGAGAGCAGCTCCGCCTGCTTGCCGCTCAGCTCCGCTTCCCCGGCGGCGGTCTGGCTGGCGAGGGTCTGCTTGCCCGCGTCCAGCTGGTCCTTGGCGCTCTCCAGCTGTGCCTTGGCGTCCTCCAACTCCTCCTGCTTTTCAGTCAGCTCCGCCGCCGCATCGTCGAGCTGGCCGTTGACGGCGTCGGCGATTTCCCGGTTGCAGGCGGCGATTTTGTCCTCGTCCAGCACCACATGGAGCGACTGCTCCACAGCGCCGTAGGCCGTGATGCGCGCCACGCCGGACACGCCCTCCAGCCGGTTCATCAGCGTATCGTTCAGGAACTCCGTCAGCTCCAGCGTGTCCTTGCCGTCCATGGACACCGCCGCCACCTCCACGGGGATCATGGAGGGGTTGATCTTGAGCACGTAGGGCGAGCCGACGGTGTCGTCCCAGCTCTCGGCCAGGTTGTCGAGCTTCTGCTGGATGTCCACGCCGATGGTGTCCATGTTGACGTCCTCGTCAAACTCCAGGAGCACCATGCCGTAGTTCTCCGCCGAGGTGGACGTCACCTCCTTGATATGCTCCAGGGTGGACATGGACTGCTCCATGGGCTTCACCAAGGTCTCCTCTACCTTTTCCGGACTGGCACCGGGATAGGTCGTCATGATCATGACATAGGGAAAGTCCATGTTCGGGAGCAGGTCTGGGGTCATCTTGAGATAGGCCACCACGCCGAGCACCAGAATGGCAATGACCGCCACAAATACAGTCAGGGGTTTTTTTACGCTGAATTTTGACATACGCCGCTCCTTGTCTGACTCCTTGCAGATTCGCATGATAAACAGAATTAGTTTATCACCGGGGATGCATCATTTCAATGAAGATTGTGTAAATTATTCGTTACAAAATTGGAGCCGGGGCCTTGACAATCCCCGGGATTTCCGATACGTTAGAAGAACCGACCATTGAATGGAGGACCCTAGTTTGAAACGAATTCTGCTTCTCACCACCGGCGGCACCATCGCCTCCGTGGCCTCGGAGCTGGGCCTTCAGCCGGGACAGAGCGGCTCCGCGCTGCTCGCCGCCCTCGGCCCCCTGCCCTATGACGTCGTGATCCACGACATTCTGCGCCTCGACTCCACGAACATCCAGCCCGAGGAATGGCAGCTCATCGCCCGGAGGGTCTATGAGATGCGCGCGGGCTTCGACGGCGTCGTCATCACCCACGGCACCGACACCATGGCCTACACCGCCTCCATGCTGACCTTCATGCTCCCGGGCATCGACCTGCCCGTGGTGCTCACGGGCAGCCAGCTCCCCATCTCCAACCCCCTCAGCGACGCGCCCTACAACCTGCGCTGCGCCCTGGAGATGGCCGTCTCCGGCGTGCCCGGCGTGTTCATCGCCTTTGACCGGCGGGTGCTCCTGGGCTGCCGCAGCGTCAAGGTCCGGACCACGGGCTTCGACGCCTTCGAGAGCGTCAAGGCCCCGGACGTGGCCCATGTGGATTCCGAGGGCCTGCACCTGACGGCCCCCCTGCCGCCGCGTTCCGCCGGGCCCTGCACCCTGCGCACCGCCATCGACAGCCGGGTCGTGCTGGTGAAGCTCATTCCGGGGCTGGACCCGAAGCTCTTCCGGGCCATTGCCGCCATCGGCAGCCGCGGCGTCGTGCTGGAGGCCTTCGGCTCCGGCGGCCTCGCCTTCCTGCGGCGGGACATCGTCTCGGCCATGGGCGAGTTGGTGGACGCGGGCATCCCCGTGGTGGTGTGCAGCCAGTGCCTCTACGAGCGCAGCGACCTCACGAAGTACGAGGTGGGCCTCCGCGCCCTGCGCAGCGGCGTCATCCCCGGCGAGGACATGACGTCCGAGAGCGCCGTCACGAAGCTCATGTGGGCTCTGGGACAGGGCATGGACCAGGCCGGGGTCGCCGCCTTCTTCCAGAAGAGCGTCGCCGGCGAGATCACCCCGAACCCCCGCGCCTGACAAAGCACGCCCCGCGGACTCCTCCGCGGGGCGCTTCTTCGCTGTTTTCTCCAGAACTTGCTTTTCTATTTATGCATATTGCGCATTTTCTTACGGTTCGGACGGTCGAAAATCTATCTTTTACATACACAACACCAAATTTATCGTTTCGTAATATTCACCCGTTGACACTTTCAACTTTCAAGCGTATGCTGAGATTACAGGCAGGAAAAACATGGAAGCCATCCACACTTATTTTGACATGACAGTCAAAAAGACAGGAAGCCGCTCAGTTTATTTACGAAAGGAGAATTATTATGAAAAAACGCTTTTTATCACTCTTACTCGCGCTTTCTCTAACTCTGGCATTCCTGATTCCCGCCTATGCCGCAGACGTGCCCACCGCATAAAAGGACATTCGCGCCCTCTTAAATCGTCCGACTACCGCTGCGGAAATTCAATCTCTTGAACAAGCCGTTCAGTTCCTTGACGAAAAAGGTATAAACCAGCAGATGCTAACGTCTATTGAGAAAATTGATGGAAAAGACACTTTCGTCTATCAGTTTGATAATAATGAAGTCGCGTCTTGCATATCCTACGAAGCTCTTAAAAATGGCGATACGCTCTTCAACATTACCGAAGGCAATAAGCATGATACTCTGCTGATGAAGAACAACGGCGAGATTTTTCTTAACGGAAATCTTGTCACCTTTACAGAAGAGGTAGTGGAGACAGCCTCCCCTGAAAGTGCGATATCCGAAATTCCTGGTAATCCCATTGCCCCGTGCGATGGTAGTTCCTACAATACAACTAATTGTCCGTATGGTAGTCCGAGCGATTATTCCAAACTCGGCAATACACAATATACCTCCAATGTCATATTTGGCAACCTTATTAAAAATCTTACCCAAGCATCTATTTCGCTTGTACTCGGTAAATATCTCTCAGATTTTAACGATATTCTCTCGTATCTTTCTTCTATTGTAAGTGCTCTTGGTAATGACGACCCAACCAGTGATGCCGCTTCTTTTGTAAGATACTATTACACACACGCTACAAAAGGTTACTATGTAAGCAACAGTGGTGGAATGCACCTTGGTGTATATAAAGTCGTTTTCTCCTGCTACTCAAAGCCTAATTATGTTGGGTACCTTCGGAGCGGCATTGTCTATCAATGCAAAACACTCTATTAACAATTTGCCTATCCGTTTGGGACCATCAATACGCAAAAACTATTGAGGAAGGCTTGACCATCTATGAATGATGATAGACGAAAAGAAGATCTCAAACACCGTCTCATGCTCTGCCGCTGGATAGACGTTCTGACATTTGGATTCATTGCTTTACAGTTTTGCCTGCAAATCTACTGGAAAATCCCGAATCTAATTATGATTATTTTAGTCAGCACAGCGAAAGCTCATATGTTCCGTTGCCCGCATTGCGGTTATAGACTATCTCAAGCGCGTGTTGCCAAGGCATTTCGCGACGAGACGACGATCTGCCGCTATTGCGAGAACCCCATCCTGGGCGAGGCCAGACCGGCCCGCGATCCGTCCGAGCCGCCCCCTTGGGTATAACAAAAGCTGCCCTGCGGAATACCCGCAGGGCAGTTTTTCACAGCATTCCCAGGGCCCGGAGCAGCAGCTCCACGGCGAGCACCGCGCCGCAGGCCGAGGCCGCCACAGTGAGCAGGCTCTTCCGGAAGTAGGAGAGCACCGCGGCCACCGCGAAGCCCACGGCGGCGGAGAGGCGGCTGTCCGTGGCGTAGAACATGGCCGGGACCGTCATGACCGCCAGCACGGCGTAGGGGATATAATAAAGGAAGGAGCGGAGGAAGCGGTTGGTGATCTTCTTCTTGATGAGCACCAGCGGCACCGCCCGGACGAGGTAGGTCACGCCCGCCGAGACCAGCAGGCAGGCCAGGAACCAGCGCATGTCAGCCATGGTACGCCTCCTCTCCCGGGATCGGGGCCAGCAGCGCGAAGACCACGCTGGCCGCCACGGCGCAGAGGATGACCACGAAGCCGCTGGGCACGGCCTTCAGCGCCGGGACATAGTAGAACGCGCAGCTCAGCGCCACGGCCAGCAGCACGCAGAGCGCCGTGGGCCGACGGTCCCGGGCCGCCGGGATGACGATGGCGATAAACATGCCGTAGATGGCCACGCCCAGGGCGGAGATGATGACATGGGGCAGGATGCTGCCCGCCACGGCGCCGATCAGCGTGCCCAGGGCCCAGCCGAAGTAGGGCGTTAAAATCAGACCGTAGAGGTAGCGCCGCCCCACCGCGCCGGGCTTCGAGGCAGCCACGGCGAAGACCTCGTCCGTGTTGACGAAGGCGATGAGGAAACGGTCCGGCAGCCGGACGCTGCGCCCCAGCTTCTGGGACAGCGACACGGACATCAGCGCATAGCGCAGATTGATGACGAACATGCTGACCGCCAGCTCCAGCAGCGTGCCGCCGCCGGTGATGATGGGCACCGCGGCGAGCTGGCCCGCCGAGGTGACGTTGGTCATGGAGATGAGCACCGCCTCCAGAATGCTGAGGCCGCTGCCCACGGAGAAGATACCGAAGGCGAAGGACACCGAGAGGTAGCCCAGGCAGATGGGCAGCCCGTCCCGCAGTCCCTCGGAAAACCGATCGTGTTCCTGCATTGCCGTTGATCCCGCCGTCCGCTTTGGCGGACGCCTTTCCTCATTTCAGCTACTCATTATAACACGCCATATGCGGATTTCCAGTACCGCGGCAAAAATCATGGGACCTATGAAGAAAATGCGTTGGTTTCGCTCAGAGCTCCGGTGCACCCGCGTCCTCAAAGCCCACCAGCAGGCCGCCCTTCTCGGCGTAGAACGAGCAGATGCCGCGGTTTTCCGCGATGCGGACGTCGCAGCCCGGGAAGCGCAGCCGCAGCTCCGCGGCCAGGGCCGCCGCCATGGGCCGGTTGGCCGAGTGGCGGATGCGGACGCGCCCGCCCGCGTAGCCCGCGGCCAGGAGGTCCGCCGTCAGCTGCTCCACCGCCGCCTTCTCTCCGCGGCACTTGTGCAGCGGCTCCAGGTCGCCGCTGGCGCTGGCCCGGCCCACGATGCGGATGCCGAGCAGTCCCGCGGCCTTGGCCAGCACCGGGCTGACACGGCCGTTCTTCGCAAAATTGTCCAGCGATTCCAGGGAAAACGCCAGGTGCGTGTGCTTCCAGTAGGCCGTCAGAGCGTCGCAGACTTCGGTGAAGCGCCGGTCCGTGGGCAGCAGGGCGCAGCCCCGCTCCACCAGCAGCTCCATCTCCGGCCCCGTGGACTTCGAATCCAGGATGAAGACCCGGCGGCCCGGATGGGCCTCGCGGTAGTCCTGGGCCGCCACCAGCGCCGTGTTGTAGCAGCCCGAGAGGCGGCTCGTCAGCGCCACGCCGAAGACCTCCTCGGCATCTCCGAAGGCCGCCAGCCAATCCTCCACCGACGGGCAGGACGTGCCGGAGCGCCCCTTATAGGACTTCAGCTCCCCCAGCATGGCCGGGACGTCCAGCGCCGCGTCGTCGCAGTACTCCCGCTCCGCCGTCACGATCCTGAGCGGCACCGGTGTGAAGTCCGCGCAGTCCGCCGCATAGAGATTGGCGGACGAGTCCGCCGTCATTTTCCGCTGCATTTCCGTCACCTCTTGACAAATTCAGATACAAGTGTATCATAATTATAGTGGCCCGGCGGAAAAAATCAAGCCGCCGGACCGCAGGTGAAACAAATCGGGGGAACTGTATCATATGCGCCGCAAAAACGTGACCAATGCCATCATCCGGGAGAGCATCACCGAGGCCCTGCTCCTGCTCATGCAGGTCCAGCCTTTTGCACAAATCACCATCACGGATCTTGTGCAGAAAGCCGGAGTCAGCCGGGTGTCCTTCTACCGCAACTTCGAGAGCAAGGAGGACGTGCTGCTCTGCCGCCTGGACGAGACGGCGCGGAGCTGGTGGGCCAGCTTCCCGGAAGAGCCGGAAAACTACCTCTTCGGCATCTTCACCCACTGCCTGGCCCTGCGGGACCTCATCGCCCTGCTCTACCGCCAGGGCCTCGCCCCGCTGCTCTGGCAGAACCTGCGCAGCCTCATCGGCCCCGCCGACGGCGACGCGCCGGAGCTGGCCTACAAAAAGGCCTGCCTCACCGGCGCGCTCTTCGGCCTGCTCAGCGAATGGGTCCGCCGCGGCATGACGGACAGCCCCGAGGCCATGAGCGCCCTCTTCGACCCGAAGCAGGTCGCCGCCTTCGTCTCGGAGTTGGATATCTCCCTGCCCTGACAAAAAAAGCGGCGGGCTGTGTGTCCGCCGCCGGTTTTCGTCACGCTTTTTTCTTGTAGCCGCAGTCGCAGTAGGGGCCGCCGGAGGCGAGGGTGTACTGCCGCACGAAATCCGCCGTTTCGCCCGCCTCGGCCATGGTGTAGTCGAGGCGGCACAGGGCCGGGGTCAGGTCGTAGAGGCCCAGCTCCCGCATCAGGGTGCAGATGCCGCACTTGAAAAACCGCGCCTCGTAGCCGCTGCCGTCCGGGTATTCGAGCAGCTCTATGTTCCAGGAGTAGGGATTGCAGTCCGCGGCCCGGAGCCGCTCCGCGGCGCGCAGCTCCCCGACCTTCTTCTCCTTGAACGTCCCGCGGCCGCTCCGGCGGCAGAACCAGCGCATGGGGCCGGTCATCATCGCCTTGGCGTAGTAGGCCGTCAGCCGCTCCACGTCGGGCCGCTCGGGCATGGCAAGGACGAAGGCCCCCAGCAGCGCGCAGTTGACGGCGTTCATCCGGTACCGGCCGCCCTTCTCGAACTCCGGCAGCTTTCCGATGATCTCCCGGTACTTCGCCTTCGCCGCGATGGCCCGGGCCGCCGCCGCGTCATAGCCGAACACCGTGCACAGCTGGGCCCGGAAGGAGCCGCCGAACAGCATTCACATCCCCATCGGCGTTCCAACATATTTCATCGCCATGTCCCCTCGGGTCCTCGCCGACCCGTTAGCCCGCGCGAACCGTTTTTCTTATCATAATTTCCCCGCCCCGGATTGTCAAGCGTGCCGCCGCCCGGAAAATTTTCCATCGGGGGGCTTGACAGCGGCGCAGTTTGCATATATATTGATAATCAGTTGAATAACATGAATGCTTCCTCCGGCACCGGCCGGAGGACCAAAGGCATCCGAGACCGAATCGCAGGTATTCCGGCATCTGCCGGATAAGATTTGGTCCCGGGTGCCGTTTCTTTTTTAAAGGAGGAGATGCCATCATGAAGATCAAGCCCTTTGCCGTGGAAGAGTGGATGAACGAGTACGAGGTCGGCGCACCGTATAATATTGCGGAGACCTGCGTCGATTCCGTGTCCCTGGACGAGCTGTTCGCCCTGACCGGGGAGGACAAGGCCGCCTTTTTGTCCGGGCTCAGCGCACGGGCTCTGACCTACGGCGACATTGCCGGGAGCGACGCCCTCCGCGCGGGCATCAGCGGACTGTACCGCACGATCCAGCCCGGGGAGGTCGTGACAACCCACGGCGCGGCGGGCGCCAATTACCACGTGTTCTGCTCCCTGGTCTCCCCCGGGGACCGGGTGGTCAGCATCATGCCGACCTATCAGCAGCTCTACTCCATCCCCGAGGCCCTGGGCGCGGACGTCGCCATGCTGCACCTGAAGCCGGAAAACGGCTACCTGCCGGACCTTGACGAGCTGAAGGCCCTGGTGACGCCGGCGACGAAGCTGATCTGCGTCAACAACCCCAACAACCCAACCGGCGCGCTGATGCCCCAGGCCATGCTGGAGCAGATCGCCGCCATCGCCCGGGAGGCGGACGCCTACGTGCTCTGCGACGAGGTGTACCGCCACCTGACCCAGCAGGACGGCTGGAGCCCGTCCATGGCAGACCTGTACGAAAAGGGCATCTCCGTCGGCAGCATGTCGAAGGTCTTCTCCCTGGCCGGGCTGCGTATGGGCTGGATCGTGACCCACGACGCGGCGGCGCGGCGCGCATTCCTCTCGCATCGGGACTACAACCTCATCAGCTGCGGCGTTCTCGACGACGCCGTGGCCTCCCTCGCCCTGCGGCACCGGGACAAGCTTCTGGCGCGGAACCGCGGCATCGTGCGCGAAAACCTCGCCATCCTGGACGCCTGGGTGCAGGCGGAGCCGCATTTCTCCTACGTGAGGCCCCAGGCCGGGACCACGGCCCTCGTGTCCTACGACTTCGACATTCCGTCCTATGACTTCTGCAAGCAGGCCTACGCAAAGTCCGGGGCCTTCGTCACCCCGGGCGACTGCTTCGAGGAGCCGCACAGCTTCCGCGTCGGCTATGCCTGCGGTGAAGCGACGCTGCGCAGCGGCCTCGCCGCCCTGTCCCGGTTCGCGGGGATGCTGTAAGCAGTGCGCGGCTTCGCAGGATCTGCGTGAGACGGTGGACCTGAAGAGATTCGGTGCGATTCTTTGCCGTGGAAAAAATCAGAGGACGTCCAGTGTCTGCACTGGACGCCCGGCCTGCCACCGGCAGGCCGGAT
>CALICR010000105.1 GCA_938049125.1 uncultured Clostridia bacterium | reverse complement strand
TCTTTCCCTACACGACGCTCTTCCGATCTAGGAGGTCATCGGGTCTTCCATGATGGAGTACAGCGTCACGCGCTCCAGCGCGCCGTGGGAGTACTTGTTGACCGCCTCGTTGACGTCGTCGTAGGCGCCCAGACGCTCGTCGGTGCAGTTGTGCTTCGTGACGATCTGGCAGGGGCCGGAGGGATCCAGCTCATTGGTGGCCTTGGCGTCGAGCCAGGACACGGCGCCGCAGAGGCCCAGACGCTCGGGGGTGACGATGCAGACGTGGCTGGGGGAGAAGGCCTGGCACAGGGTGCAGGTGTAGAAGACCTCGACGGACTCGTCGGTCATGGTCTTCAGACGGGCGTCACGGGCGCGGAAGGTGTCGTTCGCCATGGCACGGACCTCGGTGCAGCCCTCGGGACGGGTGCAGATGCGGACCTGGCACTTATCGATAACCGCATCATAGTCGCCCTTGACCTTGGCGTACAGGACCTCGCCGATGTGGCGGGCGCGGAAGCCAGCATCAAAGGCAGCCTTGGAGACACGGACACGGATCATATCGCGCTGACCGGTGTGCATGACACCCTCGATGCAGTTGACGAAGTTGTGGAATTTCCGCTCGACAACAGGCTCAAAGTCGGTCTGCCAGTTCTTGCCGGCAACCTCGACGGTGAAGGTCATGCTGATCTTGGAGCCGACGGGGAATTCATCGATGTCGGGGCCGTCCAGGATGATGGCGTGGTCCTCGATGTCCTTGGCGTCCACGGTTTTACACAGCTCGCAGCAGTCCACGCGGGAGCCGTCGACCTCGATCTGCATGTCGCCGCGGCGGATGATCTCGCCTTCGAAGGCGTTGGAGAAGGCCACGGGGATGTCGATGTTGGTGATCTTCAGCTTGATGTCGCGGGCCTCCAGGGAGGTTTCGATCCAGTCCTGGGTGTTCTCGTTGATGATGAGGGACTTCGGGACGGCCCACATATCATCGGTGTCGTTGGTGATGACGGGGAAGCCCATCTGGATGGCACCGGCGCCGCAGGCGACGGTGATGTCGGGCACGGGCTTGTAGGCGTTGACGAACGCGAAGATGCGGTCGAAGGTGTAGCGGTTGAAGCCGGCGTAGTCGCCCGGCTCGACGTTGCCGAAGATCATGGCGGCGCGGACGACCAGGGAGATGACGTGGCCGACGGTCCAGATCTCATCGCCCACGGGGACGACGCGGACGTCGAAGTTCATGGTCATGCCGCACTCGACGAGCTGGTCGATGATGCCGCCGATCAGGAACACGAAGATGCCGCGGGACTGATAGCCCTTGACGGTCTCGAGGGCCTCTTCCTTCGAGGGGGCGGGGCCGATCATGACGACGAAGCCGGGAATGTCACGGGTGACCAGCGGGACGCCCAGGGTACGGACCTCCGCGTCGGTGAAGTGGCCGTGATACTTGCCGTTGGAGGAGGCATACGGAGCGGGATCGCGGGCGTACTTGCAGGCCTCGATCATCTCGGCGGCGATGGCGGTGCCGACGCCGGAGGTGAAGATGTCCTTGGTCTTGTACTCGCGGGTCATCATGGCCTTGACGTCGGTCAGCGCTTCCTTCAGCTCGCCGACGGTGGTGACCTTCTTGCCGATGTAGGCATAGATGCAGGAGAGGTAGTAGGCGGTCTCAGGCATTTTCATGGGGGCGGACTCGCCCAGCTCCGCAACGAGGGCGTTCACGTCGGCCTCGGCCTTGGCAAACATCTCATCAGAGCCTCTGAAAACTCTGTCAAATAATCCCATTTATTTAGTTCATTCCTTTCGAAGATTCGTTATTGTTGGTCGATGCGGGCCTTGATGGCGCGGATCTCCTCCACTGCCGTAGGGCTGACATCGTACGGGGAAAGGCCACGCCGGTCGGCGTCGATGACCTCCGGATTGTAGCTGAGGAAGCCGAGCAGGTTTTCTGCGGGGATCCTGGAGCGGATGAACTCCCGGTCCTCCTCCGTGCGCACCTTGTTCGCCACGACGCTGACCTTGGTGATGCCGAGGTCTGCGGCAAGCTGCTTGACCTTTTCATAGGTCTGGATGCTCCGTGCACCGGGCTCGATGACGACGATGAACTGATCCATCATGCTGGCGGTGCCGCGGCCCAGATGCTCCAGGCCGGCCTCCATGTCCATGATGACCACGTCGTCCTTCCGGAACACGAGGGCGGAGAGGATGGACTTGAGCATGACGTGCTCCGGGCAGACACAGCCCGTGCCGCCGGTCTCCACGGTGCCCATGACCAGCAGCTTGACGCCGTTGATCTCCTTGGAGAATTTATCCGGGATGTCGCTGACCTGCGGGTTCAGCTTGAAAAACTTGTTGGCATAGGTGGCGCCGGTGCGCTCCTCCACCAGGGTCCGCATCTTGGAGATGGGAACGATGGCATTGACCTCCTCCTCGGTCAGGCCGAGGGCCAGGCCGAGGTTGGCGTCCGGGTCCACGTCGGCGGCGAGGACAGTGCGCCCCTCGTCGGCGTAGAGCCGGGCCAGCGTGGAGGAGAGGGTGGTCTTGCCCACGCCGCCCTTGCCGGTTACTGCTACTTTCATTGGACGTGACCTCTTTTTCGGGGGATAGAGAGATGTAAGGCGTCAGATACCGAGGGCCTTGCGCTTCTTCTCGATGTCGGCAATCATCAGGTCGCCCAGCTTGTCGATGTCCTTCTCGACGGTGTAGTTGGCCTCGACCCAGTCCTTGACGCCGTGGTCGCCCTGGAGCAGCGCGGTGACCTCGCTGGAGCCCTTGGAGTAGGGATCGACGCCCAGGTAGGTATCGATGCCGGTGGCGACGACGTAGTTGCCGATGGAGACGGCCTTCTCGGACATCCACTCCGGTGCGCAGCCGCACAGCGGGAGCTGAGAAATGGTGCAGCCCCAATCCTTGGCAAGGTCGGAAGCCAGAATCATCATACGGGAAATATCGACGCAGGAGCCCATGTGCAGGATCGGGGGAATGCCGACCAGCTCACAGACGCGCTTCAGACCCTCGCCGCAGTATTCCTTGGCATCGGGATCCAGCAGACCTGCCTTGCCGGCAGCCTGGGCGGAGCAGCCGGAGACGACGACGATGATGTCGTTCTTCAGCAGCTTCTTCATGAGCTCGATGTGGGCGGTGTCGGGACGGACCTTCGGGTTGTTGCAGCCGACCATGGCCACGGCACCGCGGAGAACGCCTGCCTTGACAACGTCGGCCAGGGGCTTCAGGGTGCCGAATTCGTCGACATGGGAGTTGCAGACGCCGTCCAGCTCGGACTTGATCGCCTCGACGGAGTAGCCGACGCGGGCCTTGGTCTTCAGGTTCGGGATGTTGACCAGCTCGGGCTTGCGGTTCTTGAAGTTCTCGATGGCGGCCTTGACGATGGCCTTGGCGTTCTCACCGGCGGTCTCGGCGTGGAACTCGACGAACTCGGAATCCGGGATCCGGGCAATCGGGGAGGTGGTGATGAACTTGGTATGGAAGCACTTGCTGAGGGGGCCAAGTGCGGGGAAGATGCACTGCACGTCAACGACGATGGCTTCGCAGGCACCGGTGAGAACGACGTTCTCCTGGCTCAGGAAGTTGCCTGCCATGGGGATGCCGTGACGCATGGCGACTTCGTTGGCGGTGCAGCAGACACCGGAGACGGTGATGCCCTTTGCGCCCATTTCCTTGGCGTAGGCGATCATCTCGGGATCGTTGGCATAGAACACGATCATCTCGGACAGGGACGGATCATGGCCGTGGACGATGATGTTGACGTTGTCCTTCTCCATGACGCCGATGTTGGCGGTGGTGTCAACGGGCTTCGGCGTGCCGAACATAACGTCGGAGAACTCGGTGCCCATCATGGAGCCGCCCCAGCCGTCGGACAGACCGGCGCGCAGGGACTGACGGATCAGCGCTTCGGGGTCAGAGGAACAGCCCATATGCGTCATGTGCAGGGACTGGGAGACCTCGCGGTCGATGGCGCGCGGCTCGATGCCGGCGTTGTGCCACAGCTCCTGGGTGTGTGCCTCAGCACGCTTCAGGAATCTCTGCGTGCCGAACGGCTTGCCGTATTCCAGCAGGCCGGCCTCAGCGACCTCATGCGCCAGATCGTAGATATCCTTGCCTTCGGTCTCGATGTCCCACTCCTTGGCGATGCGCTTCAGCTTTTCGGGGTCCTTGACCTGATAGTTGCCGCCCTCGCGGGTCTGGTACAGGGTGTGCATGATCTCACGGCCGTGGTCGGAGTGCGTGGCGGAGCCGCCTGCGGTGAAGCGCAGATAGTTTCTTGCGACGATGCCGTGGACATCGCAGCCGCAGATGCCGCGAGGCGCCTTCGGCGTCACACGACACGGGCCCATGGAGCAGATCCGGCAGCAGGTGCCGGCCTCGCCGAAGCCGCAGTGCGGCGTCTGGTTCTTGACGCGCTGCTGCCAGGAGTCAGCGCCGACCTTTTTGCCGGTTTCCAGCAAAGAGGCAGTGGCTTCTTCCATCTGTTCCACTGTGATTAAACGATCCCAATCTTTCAATGTGATATCCTCCTAAAAGATTTCTTCGCCGCGCCGGATGGGGAGAGGGCGGCAGGGCTGAGTTCGTGATATCCGGACTGAATATGCAGCAGGGCATACCCCTCCCTTATATTCGATATTATTTTATCTGTCTCAGACCCAAAAGTCAATCCGCAAACGGTGGGTAAAACTGCCGAATTCTTTCAATGTTTTTCATATATTTCATGAGCGGCCGCGCCCGCCGCCGGGCGGAATTGGTGATATTTCCAAAACCCGGGGACGAAACCGCAATTTTTCCGCCGCGGGCACTGGTCAGCGCGCTGCGGCTGTGGTAAAATGGAGCGGACAGGAAATAAGGAGCGTCCGCCGCGGCGGACGCGGGAAATTGTTACTTATTATGTAAGGAGGAATTTTTTTATGCAGATCCATGCGGCGGAGGCGGAGCAGACCTACCTGCTGGAGACGGCCCGGGCCATGGCGGCGGCGGCCCGCACGGCGCCCAAGACCAAGGGCGCGGATTTTCTTGAGACCCTCATCCTGACCGGCGACGACCTGGAAAAGCTGGCCGGGGCCATGGACGCCCTCTTCGAGGAGCAGGGCGCACCCTTCTTCAAGCGGGACGCCGGGTGCGTCCGGCGGTCCGGGGCCGTGCTCGTGCTGGGCATCGGCCACCACTGCCGGGGCTTTGACAAGCTGTGCGGCTACTGCGGGCTGGACTGCGGCCGCTGTCGGGCGGCGGGGGCGGCCTGCGTCTTCGATCCCGTGGACCTGGGCATCGCCGCCGGGTCGGCGGTGAGCGTCGCGGCGGACCGCCGGGTGGACACGCGGATCATGCTCTCCGCGGGCCTCGGGGCCAAGCGCCTCGGTCTGCTGCCGGAGGGCACGGACATCGTCTATGCCATCCCCCTCAGCATCTCGGGCAAGAGCCCTTATTTCGACCGCTGATAGACCCGTTGAAAATTTTTCATCACGCCGGCCAGGATATGTGGAAAAAAAGTTCATAGGATGGGGCTGTACTCCATTGAAATTCGCCAAAAGTCATGATAAGATAAAAGAACTGAACGTGCATCCTGCACAATCCCATCTTGGCGGGCGAATGCACGTGATTTGACGATCGTAACGTTATTTGGAGGTAATGGAATGAAGTTTTCGAAGAAAATCGAAAAGAGCGGCCTCTCCCCCATGCGGAAGTTCCACCCCTACGCGGTGGCCGCCGAGGCCAAGGGACGCAAGATCTACCACCTGAACATCGGCCAGCCCGA
>CALICR010000104.1 GCA_938049125.1 uncultured Clostridia bacterium | reverse complement strand
GGTGGGTCTTGTCGTCCTCGGGCATGGTCAGGATGGGGATCATGGTGATGGAGCCCTTCTTGCCCTTCTGGCGGCCTGCGCGCTCGTAGAGGGAGGCAAGGTCCGTGTACATATAGCCCGGGTAGCCGCGGCGGCCGGGGACTTCCTTCCGGGCGGCGGAGATCTCACGCAGCGCGTCGGCGTAGTTCGTGATATCCGTCAGGATGACGAGGACGTGCATATCCTTCTGGAAGGCCAGGTACTCGGCGGCGGTCAGCGCCATGCGCGGGGTGGCGATGCGCTCGACGGCGGGGTCGTTGGCCAGGTTGATGAAGAGGACGGTCCGGTCGATGGCGCCGGTCTCCTTGAAGGACTCGACGAAGTAGTTCGATTCCTCGAAGGTGATGCCCATGGCGGCGAAGACGACGGCGAACTGCTCATCCTTGCCGCGGACCTTGGCCTGACGGGCGATCTGGGCGGCGAGGTTGTTGTGGGGCAGGCCGGAGCAGGAGAAGATGGGCAGCTTCTGGCCGCGGACCAGGGTGTTCAGGCCGTCGATGGCGGAGATGCCCGTCTGGATGAACTCCTGGGGATAGGCGCGGGCCGCCGGGTTCATGGGCAGACCGTTGATGTCCATGCGGGCGTCGGGGAGAATTTCGGGGCCGCCGTCGATGGGACGGCCCAGGCCGTCGAAGACGCGGCCCAGCATATCGCCGGAGACGCCCAGCTCCATGGTGCGGCCCAGGAAGCGGACCTTGGAGTTGGAGAGGTTGATGCCCGTGGAGGACTCGAACAGCTGGACCAGGGCGTCCTCGCCGTTGATCTCCAGGACCTTGCAGCGGCGAATTTCGCCGTTGGCCAGCTCGATCTCGCCCAGCTCGTCATAGAACACGTTGCTGACGCCGTGGACCAGCATCAGAGGGCCGGCGACTTCCTGAATGGTACGGTATTCTTTCGGCATCAGAAGTCCTCCTTCCCGCAGCAGGCGGCAATTTCCTTGGTGAGGTCGGCCATGACGCTGTCAAACTCGGCGTCCAGCCGGTCCTCGTGGGTGTACTTGAAGCGGCCGATCCGCTCGCGGACCGCCAGCTTGAGGAGGTCCGAAATGGCGGCGTTTTTGCCAAGCGCGTCGCGGGCCTGCTCGTAGTAGGCGATGACCAGGCGCATCATGAGGAGCTGCTTCTTCAGGGACGAATAGGTATCGATCTCGTGGAAGGAGTTCTGATGCAGGAAGTCCTCGCGGATGGACCGGGCGGCCTCCATCTTGAGGCGGTCGCCGGGGCTGAGGGCGTCCATGCCGACCATCTTGACGATCTCGTCCAGCTCGGCCTCCTCGTGGAGCAGGGTCATGAGCTTCTGGCGGTTTTCCATCCAGTCGGCGGAGACGTTTTCGTCGAACCACTTGCCCATGCTGTCGAGGTAGAGGGAGTAGGACGTCAGCCAGTTGATGGCGGGGAAATGGCGCTTATAGGCCAGGGCGGAGTCGAGGCCCCAGAAGACCTTGACGATGCGGAGCGTCGCCTGGGAGACGGGCTCGGAGATATCGCCGCCCGGAGGCGACACGGCGCCGATGACGGACAGGGCGCCGGTGCGGCCCTCGCTGCCGAGGGTCACGACCTGACCGGCGCGCTCGTAGAACTGCGCCAGACGGGAGCCGAGGTAGGCGGGGTAGCCCTCCTCGCCGGGCATCTCCTCGAGGCGGCCGGACATCTCGCGGAGGGCCTCGGCCCAGCGGGAGGTGGAGTCGGCCATCAGAGCCACGGAGTAGCCCATGTCGCGGAAGTATTCGGCGATGGTGATACCGGTGTAGATGGACGCCTCACGGGCGGCCACCGGCATATCGGAGGTGTTGGCGATGAGCACGGTGCGCTCCATCAGGGACTGGCCCGTCTTGGGGTCCTTCAGCTCGGGGAACTCGTTCAGAACGTCGGTCATCTCGTTGCCGCGCTCGCCGCAGCCGATGTAGACGACGATGTCCGCCTCGGCCCACTTGGCCAGCTGGTGCTGGATGACGGTCTTGCCGGAGCCGAAGGGGCCGGGGACGGCCGCCACGCCGCCGCGGGCGATGGGGAAGAAGGTATCGACGACGCGCTGGCCGGTGACGAGCGGCATCGTGGGGGGCAGCTTTTCCCTGTAGGGGCGGCCCTTCCGGACGGGCCACCTCTGCATCATGGAAAGCTCCCGGTCGCCGTCCTTCGTTTCGATGACGGCGACGGTCTCGGTGACGGTGAAGTCGCCGGACTTCAACTCCTTGACGGTGCCCTCGACGCCGTAGGGGACCATGATCTTCTGGGTGACGATGATGGTCTCCTGCACAGTGCCGAGCACATCACCGGCCACGACATGGTCGCCGACCTTGGCCACGGGGACGAAGGTCCACTTCTTGTCGCGCTTCAGCGAGGGGACCTCGACGCCGCGGCGGAGGTTGTTGCCGCAGATGGCCATGATATCGTCCAGCGGGCGCTGGATGCCGTCGTAGATGCTGGAGATCAGGCCGGGGCCAAGCTCGACGGCCATGGGGACGTCCATGGACTCGACGGGCTCGCCGGGGCCGAGGCCGGAGGTCTCCTCATAGACCTGGATGGAGGCCTGGTCGCCGTGCATCTCGATAATTTCGCCCAGCAGGCGCTGCTTGCTGACGCGGACCACGTCGTACATATTGGCGTCCCGCATTCCCTCGGCAATGACCAGCGGGCCTGCGACCTTTTTGATTGTTCCTTTGCTGCTCATGGGCTGAGATCACCCACCTTTCTAGGATTGATTGGAGAACAGGATGTCGGATCCGACGGCCTGCTCCACGGATTTCTTGACTTGGGCAACGCCCTTTCCGGTGTTTCCGGCCACGCCGGGGATCAGGATGACGGCGGGCGTGACGCGGCTGCGGTAGCGCTCCAGCTCCGGCTCCAGCACCTCGGCCAGAGCCTCCGTCATGTAGATGACGGCGTAGCCGTTCTCCGCCAGCTTGTGCAGCAGGCGGCGGCCGTCCTCATAGCCCTCCGCGGGAAAGGTCGCAAGGCCCAGGGCGGCGAAGCCGAAAATGCTGTCGTAGGCGCCCATGACTGCAATCTTATACATACATTTCCCTGATCCTTTCCCGGATGGAGGCCTCCGGCAGATCGTTCTGCATACCGGAGAGGATGATCCGAACGGTTTTGATCTCGTTCTCGCGGGCCAGCACATAGGCCACCAGCGGACCGGCAGTGAAGGGATTCATGAGCTGGGGCCGGATGGTCTCGATGATGCGGTTGTCGCACCAGCGCTCGAAGGCGGAGGGCGACTCCTTGAGGGCCGCGGCGGCGTCGCCCTGGCCGCTGCCCTGGAGGTACTCCAGCAGCGCGGCGGTGCCGCGGGCGGCGGCCTGGGTCAGGGCCTCGGTGTCGAGGCTCGCGCAGGGGGCCATGGCCCGGCGCATAAAGTCCGGGGACTTGCCCGTGGCGGCACAGCGGGCGGCAATTTTGATATCAGCCACGGCCACGCTGCTCTCGGCGTAGTCCCGGATGATGGCCTCGTCGGAGGCGCGGCCCGCAGCCAGGATGGCCTCGAGGCAGGCGCGGTCCACGATCACGTCGCAGAGCTGGCCGTCCCGGGTCTGGAGCAGGGTCTCGCAGGCCTCCTGGGCCACGGGGCGGAGGGCGGCGGGGAAGGCCTCATAGTCCTTATCCCGGAGCCACTGCATCATGTCCTCGCCGGAAATTTCGCAGTCGGCGTAGAAGATGCCGGGGGTCGAATGCTCGGTGCAGACCTCCTTGACGGCGGCCTTGAGGTTGTGGTAGAGCTTCGGCAGGGACAGCACGTCGAAGACGTGCAGGTCCACCTGGAGGCCCTCGATGGTCTCCCAGGTCTTTTCGCGCTCCCGGGTCAGGATGGCGTCGGCCTCCAGCGGCGTATCGGCGTCGCCCCAGCCCTTTTCCGCCAGGAACCGCAGCGCCTGCTGCGGCGTTTTGCAGGCCATGAGCTGCTCCAGCGTGGCCGCGTTGAAGAGCGAAAGCTCCATCACGCGGATGCTGGCCACCGCATAGCCGTAATTTGTTTCAGCCATGGAACGCTCCTTTCCCCGTCATGCGAACAGCAGGGCGTGGACCTGATCCTGCAAGGCTTCCCGGCGGGCGTCGAAGAGGGCCCGGACGGTGCAGTTTTCCTCGATGCCGCCGTAGAGGAGGACGAAGCCGCCGTCCATGGCGCGGCTCTCCCCCGAGAGGGTCAGGCTGCCGCCCTTTTCCCGGGCCACGGCCTGAAGCTCCGAAAGATACCCTTCAGGCATCCGATCGAGGTCCCGGCGGGAGAAGCAGATCTCGCCCGCCCGGGGCTGAACGTAGGCGGTGAGCACCTGCCGGAGGAAGGCGAAATAGCGGTCGTCCGGCAGCGCCAGCACGGCGTCATAGGCCTTGCCGAGCATCTCCGCAATGATGTCCTGCTTGGCGGCGAGCAGCGCCGTGCGGTGCTGCTGCTCCAGGGAGGCGGCGATGCGGTCCCGGGCGACGGCGGTATCGCGGGCGGATTTTTCCGCAAGCTCAGCGGCCTTCGCGTCCCGCTCCGCCTTGGCGGCGGCGGCGATGTCCGCGGCCTCCGCCTGGGCGCTGCGCAGGATCTCCGCGGCCTCCTTGGAGGCGTCCGCGTCGATGCGCGCTAACATTTGATCCAATCCGCTCATAGGCGTCACTCCTTCTTATTTATTATTTATTATAATGTATCGAAGGAGCGGGGATCACATCTTGATGCCGCTGACGGCCAGGATGGAGGCCAGCAGGGCCAGGATGGCGTAGGTCTCGACCATGGCGGGGAAGATCATGGCCTTGCCGAACTGCTCCGGCTTCTTGGCAACGATGCCGATGGAGGCGGCAGCGGTCTTGCCCTGATTGATGGCGGAAATCAGGCCGACGATGGCGATGGGCAGGCAGGCCGCGAGGACCAGCAGGCCGCTTTCGAGGGAGACTTCCACGGCGCCGCCGCCGAGGAGGCCGACCTTAGAGAGGGCGATGAAGCCGACGAGCAGGCCGTAGATGCCCTGGGTGCCGGGGAGCAGCTGGAGCAGCAGGACCTTGGAGAACTTGCTGGGGTCCACAGAGGTGACGCCGGCAGCGGCCTCACCGGCGATCTTGACGCCGATGGCGGAGCCGCAGCCCGCAAGGCCGACGGCCAGGGCGATTCCGATCAGAGCATACACAATACCAGTCATGTTAATTTTCCTCCTTGATGTCCACATAAGTCGTTTGTTGATGGAAGGGCTGGAACTCGCGTCCGCCGCCCTCGTAGAATTTGCCGTAGAACTCAACGTACTGGAGGCGGCAGGTATGGACATACGCGCCCAGCAGGTTGATGCCGATGTTCAGGGTGTGCCCGACGAGGAAGATGAGCACAAAGGCGATGACGCCGAAGACCGTGTTGCCGGGCATGCTGGCCATCTGGTTGATGACCTGGCCGATGACGCCGGTGGCGAGGCCCAGGGCCAGCAGACGGGAGTAGCTCAGCACGTCGCTCAGCCAGCCGCTGACGCCGTAGAGGTCGTAGGCGCCGAGGGCCAGCCGCAGGAAGGGGTTCTTCTTGTCCCGGGCCGACATCAGGAGGATGCCGGCGGCGCCGGCGAGGGCCATGAGCTTGCTGGCCTGGCGCAGAGCCGGGGAGAAGTCGAACTTCATCTGGGAGATGCCGTAGAACAGGTCCGTGGGCAGCAGCATCAGCGTGAGACCGATGATGAGCAGGAACCAGCAGCCGACATCGAAAATCAGCCCCAGGAAGTCCTTATGCTTCACGCACATGTAGCCCTTGAGGGCCAGGCCCGTCAGCAGGTGGATGAGGCCGAAGAGCATGGAGTAGACCAGCAGCTTCGTCGGGTCCGTCAGCGGAGCGAACCAGAGCGGCTTCAGCGTGATATCCTTGCCGAAGAAGGTCCGGGAGATCACGTCCACGGCGTCGCCGAAGAAGCCGCCGAACATGACGCCCCAGAACACCGTGGAGAGGCCGCACCAGAAGAAGAGCTGGAGGCTCTTTTTCATGCTGTCCCCCATCCGCGGGAATTTCAGCAGCGCCCAGCCGCAGCCCAGGGCCATGATGAGGCCGTAGGCGGCGTCCGATAGCATGAGGCCGAAGAAGAAGATGTAAAAGACGGTGGTGAAGAAGGCGGGGTCCATCTCGCCCTTGGCGGGGAGGCCGAAGGACTTCAGGATGCCCTCGGTCATCGCGCCGAAGTGGTTGTTTTTAAGCAGGACCGGCGGGTCCTCGTCCTCGGGCAGCTCCTCGATCTCGACGGCCGCGCCGCAGCGCGTCTCAAGGTCGCGGGCCAGGGCCGCGGCCCGGTACTCGGGCACGTAGCCGCTCACGAGGAAGGTGTGCCTGCTCTGGGGCAGCCTGCCGAGGACGGCGTATTTGTCCGCCCGGACGCCGTAGTAGTCGGAGAGGATCTCAAAGTCTCTCCGCCGCGCGCCGCGCTTCGAAAGGGCGGCGCTCAGGTCCGCAATGGCCTGCTCGGCCTCCTGCTTCTGCCGGAGGAGCGCCTCCTGCTGCTCCGCAGGGGTCCCGGTCCCGGATTGGGTTGGTCTGGCAAATCCGATGCTGCGCAGGGCCGTCTCGACGGCGGCCTCGTCCTCCTTCATGCAGAGGACCGCAAGGTAACCGTAGTCGCGGCCGAGGCTCAGGAGCTCGGTCTCGACGGCCTCCTGCTCCGGCGGCAGAGCCGCGCGGACCGCGGCGGTCAGGGTCTCTCCCGTCCAGCTCCCGGGCACCGCGCCCAGCAGCAGGCGGGTCGCCTTCGTGCCGCGGAAGCTCATGGGCACGTCGAGGTTCAGCCACGGCGTCAGGGCTTCCATCTGGTTTTCGAGCCGGGCGATGGCGCCGCGCTGCTCGCCGATGGCTTTCTCCTTGTTCAGGACGTCCTGGGCGGCGGCGATGATGTCCTGCCGCCGGGCACAGACCGCGTCGTAATCGGCCTGGGGGATGAGGTCCTTGCCCGCGAGGCCCGCGAACATGGACTTCTTCTCCGGCGCGTAGCGGTCCAGCACCTCCAGGGCCTGGCGGAGCTGCTGCGCCTGGCGCTCAAAGCGCTGGCGCGACGCCGTCGTGTCCATGGTGGAGAGGGCGTCGCCGGTGTCCGGGATGTTGATCTCCATGGCCCCGGCGGCCTGGAGCCGCTCCAGGATGGCCTTGCGGTTTTCCTGCATACCGCAGATATTCATGCGCTGCATCTTGCATACTGCCATATCCAACACCTCCTTTTCTGAAAATTTTGGAATCTAAAGGGGTGCGGCGCTCACACGAGCGCCCGGAGCACGGCGTCCACGACGTCCGGCTCCTTCTCCGCGGCGCGGCGGCGAAGCGCCTCCACCTCCGCGGCGGTCTCGGCTCCGGCCCGGGCACGGGCAGCCTCGCCGTCCGCTTCCGCAGCGGCCAGGGCGGCCCTGGCGCGGGCCTCGGCCTCCGCAGTTTCCTGCGCAAGGGCCGTCGCCGCGTCCTGCTGTGCCCGGCGGACCAGCTCCGCGGCCTCCGCCTTTGCATCCGCCGCAGCGGCGGCGGCTTTGGCCTCAGCGGCCTGGATCCTGCCGATGGTTTCTTCCAACACCTGATTCACCAGCCTTTCTTTTTTGAGACGGTTTTTGATCCCAATGCATGGAGAAAATGCACGATTTGAAATTAAAAAATTCAAAAAATGCAAAAGCTCAGTTCCTATCGATAGAAAGAGAACTGCTTCTGCACCGGGATAGTTTCTATCATACTCCCATTTGCTCATAAAATCAATAGGAATCGTAAAAAGCAGCAGGAAAAACAAAGGATTTTTCCGTCGGTCAGCCCAAAACTCGAAATTTCATGAAAAAAAGCGCAAGCGACGGAATTGCAAGTTTTATTGCACATTGACTTCAAAAAGATTCTTAAAAATCCGGCAAATTCCGGACGGGATTTCGTTGAATTTGAGCGGAAGCTGTGCTATAGTAAAGGCGATTGGGCCATGGGCCGGGGGGAGGATGCACAGATGGAGCTGCGGCTGCGGGCGGCGGACCCGGCGGGAAATGTCACATTGCTGGTGGAGACTCCGGTTTCGCCGGGGGCATACCGGGCGGCTGCGGAGCGGCTGCTCGCTTTTTCATCCCTGGGGGGTGAGCAGGTGGGCTACCTTGTGCCGCCCCGCCGGGGCGGCGACGTCCGGCTTGAGATGATGGGCGGTGAATTCTGCGGCAACG